>DBEXMY010000138.1:0-9884 GCA_048168905.1 Collinsella sp.
CGACGCCCCCTGCGGGTGTACGCAGATTTTGCTGCGCGTTACTTGTCGGTTCCCAGCTTGTGTGGCTTGTAGGCGAGGGCATTGACGAGTGCGTCGGCGGCGGACTTGACGGCTGCCGGCTGCGGATCGTTGACGTGGTCCTCGTGGTGCACGGGCAGGTCTTTCTTGACTGCATCGTGGATCAGGTTGAGGTACTCGGTCACGCCGGTAGTCGACAGGTGCGTGCCGTCGCCATCGAATAGGTCGTTGCGGTTGGCACTGTATCCGTACCAGTCGATAACGCGTACGTTCTTGTAGCGCGTAGCGGCGTTGGCGATGGCCTGGTTGGTAGAGCCAACCCACGGCTGCGGGCTGCGCGTGTTCACAAACACCACAATACGCTTATCTCCTGCATCGGCCATGATGGCGTCGATTTGGTCGTCGGTTACCAAGCCGTTGGTGCCCAGCGCAAAGACCACGATCTTGCCGGCAAGGTTCTGTTGAAGATAGCCCTCAAATGTCGCACGGCCCGCATCGAACTGGCGGCCCTTTTCGGCATCGATATGGCTGTGCGGGAACACGCCGTCAAAGGAATCAACGGCGCGCAGCGACACGGAGTCACCGATCATCAACAGGTCGTAGGAGCCGTCGGGAAAGCCGTCGTTGTCCTTGTCGGTGTCGTCGGCCGCCTGCTGGTCGGTGGGTGCGGCGTTCTTGGCTTCCTTGTTCAGAACTTCGGCGCCCTCGCCGCTCAGCGCAGACGTCTCGGGCACAAAGATCAGGCCGCCCAGTGCAACGACCAACACGACAGCGCAGGCTGCACAGGCAGGGACGTGCGCGCGCACCCAGTTGGCGGGCGTGGCGGTGCCGTCGCGGAACTCGGATACGGTGCGCCCAAAGGCGCCCTTTCTAAACGGCGTCTCGATAAAGCGATATGAGCATTCGGCCACGGCGACCACCAACAGCACCTGCAAAATGTACTGCCACCACGGTGTATCGTTGATGTTGGCGACCGGGTTCATAAGCAACAGCAGCGGATAGTGCCACAGGTAGATGCTGTATGAGCGCTTGCCAACCCACACGAGCGGCTCGGCGGACAGCGCGCGGGCAACCATTCCCTGGGGCTGCACGCAGGCCGCGATGACCATGAGCGTGAGGATGGAGCATAACAGCGTGCCGCCGCGATACTGGAACGCGGTGTAGCCGTTGGTGAGCGCGACCATGGCGGCAAGGCCAACCAGACCCACGACGCCCAATACATCGATGGATGCGGGCGAGGACCAAAAGCGCACGGGGGCGCTCGGCTGTGCCGGGGCGGTCTCGGCTGATTCGTCGGCCTTTTCGCCAGGCTTGCCCTCGGCGTTCTTGCCGTGCTTGGCGGCGCCAGCCAGGCGATTGAGCCCCAAACGATGGGCGAGACGAACCGGTGCCAGGTCGCGATCGGGGATAAAGGCCATCCAGGCACCCAGCAGCAGCGAGAACACGCGGGTGTCGGTGCCGTAGTACACGCGGCTGGGGTCGGCGGCAGGGTTGTAAAGCACCATCATGGCAAGGGCAGATACCGCGGCAAGGCCTAGAACCACGCGGCGCGTGTTGGGTTTGCTCACATGCATGGATACCATGGCAAACAGCAGCGGCGGCCAAATCAGGTAGAACTGTTCCTCGATGGCAAGCGACCAAAAGTGCGTGAGCGGCGAGGGGTCGCCCAGAGCATTGAAGTACGAGACGTTTTGGGCAATCTGCCACCAGTTGTTAAAGAACAGCAGTGACGGCAGAATGTCGGGGCGCATCTTGGTGAGCATCACGTGGTTGAAGACGGTGCACAGCGCACAGGTCACCACCACGACGGTTACCACGGCGGGGACCAGGCGACGGATGCGGCGGATCCAGAAGCTCTTGAGGTCGATGCGGCCGGTCTTAGCGACTTCGTTGAGTAGCAGGCGTGTGATCAGATAGCCCGAAAGCACAAAGAAGATCGTGACGCCGAGCAGACCGCCCTGCGCCCACGTGAGGTTGAGGTGATAGAGCACCACCGCGACGACGGCAAGCGTGCGCAGGCCGTCAAGGGCAGGGATGTAGCGGGATTTAGGACGAGCGGGCGCCTGCTGGTCGGTAGCGGACGAGCGTGTGGCGCTGGTGTTGGTCTTGGCTGCATAGGCGCCCTTGTTGGTGGGCGTTCGATGCGGGCTCGGGCCGCGTCGCGACTCGTCGGCGCGGCGGTCGGTGCGCGGGCGTTCGTGCGGCGCCTGGTTATCGGGCGCGCGGCGCGGTCCGCGTGGGCTCGATGGTGGGAATTGTTCCATAAAACATCATCCAATGACGAGAATAATCAGCACATATTCATTGTAGCTGCCTGCTCCTGTGAATGCTTGCTGCTGGCGCAACCTCAAGGGCGCGTTCACATCAAAGTGAACTAAAGTTATAGAGGTGCGAGGGCGCACGATCGACGGCCGACGGTGGGCATAAGGCCCGCAGATGAGGAGGTTCCCATGGCAGATCGCGGCATCGTTGCGGTGTTCGGCAGCATGAACATGGACCTTTCGGTGGCGTGCGAGCGCATGCCGCGCGCGGGTGAGACCGTCGGTGGCAGCGGTTTTATCACCAACGCCGGTGGCAAGGGCGCTAACCAGGCCGTCGCCGCCGCGCGCATGGGTGCGCGCACGTGCATGATTGGCGCGGTCGGCCGCGACGCGTTCGGTGCATCGCTCGTGGCGGGACTCCAAGATGCTGGCGTGGACTGTGACTTTGTGGCGCGGCGCGATGACGTGGAGACGGGAACGGCGACCATCATTCGCTGCGAGGGCGACAACCGCATCGTACTGTCACCGGGCGCCAACCATGCGCTTGCGGGCGCGGACGTTGCCTGCGCGCTGAGGCGTCTGGTGGCTCATGAGCTCGACGGCGACGCCAGCGAGATTGCCCCGGCTGCCGGAAGCGTCTTTATCGCCCAGGGCGAATGTGACCTTGCAGCGACGGCCGAGGCGCTTGTTTGCGCTCACGAGCTGGGGTTCTATACGGTCTTTAATCCAGCGCCCGCCTGCGAGCTGCCTGCGGAGGTCTGGCCTGCGGTCGACTTGGTCTGCCCCAACGAGACCGAGTGCCAGGTGCTGACGGGCATTCTGCCCACGGATGATGCGAGTTGCGTCGCCGCGCTCAATGCGCTGCTCGACAAGGGCGCCGGAGCTGCGGTCATCACGCTGGGTGGTGCCGGCTCGGTTACGCTCGGTGATGACGGCGAGCTGCTGCGCATGCCGGCGCTTTCGAGCACGGTAGTCGATACCACGGCCGCCGGCGATACGTTTATTGGCGCGTTGGCGGCGGCTCGCCTAGAGGGCCTGCCGCTCTTTGAGTGCATGGCCGCGGGTGCTCGCGCCTCGGCAGTGACGGTGTCGCGCCTGGGCGCTCAGCAATCGATTCCCACGCGCGCCGAAGTTGAACATTGGTTTGGTTAAACGATAAAGACGGAGAAGCGGAGTAGAACAATGGCAATCAAGAAGCTGATCCTTGATCTGGATATGGGAGTGGACGATGCGATGGCGCTGGCCTATGCCATCGCGAGCCCCGAGGTGGAGCTCGTGGGCATCACCACGTGCTTTGGCAACGTGCGCGTCGAGCAATCGGCGCACAATTGCCTGGCGGTGCTCGATCTGCTGGGTCGCCCCGAGGTTCCGGTGTACCTGGGTGCCGACCGTCCTCTGCAGGCGACTGAGCCCTATACGCCGCCGGCGTCCACCGCGCTCATTCACGGCAAGAACGGCATCGGCGGCGCGAGCGTGCCCGTGTCGCCCTACGAGCCGGTGGGGGCGACCTCGGCCGACGGTAACGCTGCGGTCGATTATCTGATCGATGCCGCGCGCACCTATGGTCCCGATCTGATTTACGTGGCGACCGGCCCGCTCTCCAACCTGGCGCTCGCCCTGGAGCGCGATGCGGCGGCAATGATGTCCATCGGCCGCGTGGTCGTGATGGGCGGCGCTCTTACCGTGCCCGGCAACGTGAGCGCGGGCGCCGAGGCCAATATGGCGAGCGACCCCGAGGCAGCCGACGCGGTGCTGCGCTCGGGCCGTAAGCTCACCATGGTGGGTCTGGACGTGACGCATCGCGTGGTGCTCACACGCCGCGACATTGCCGGCTGGACGGGCTCGGGCACTATGGCGGGCTGCGCATTTGCGAGCATGGTCGAGCACTACATTGGCTCGTACGAGATGAACGCACCCTACCTGGGTGGTTGTGCGCTGCACGATCCGCTGGCCGTTGCCGTGGCGATCGACCCCACGCTCGTAGGTGCGCTCGGCTGCAACCTGCGTGTTGATCTGCTGGGCGAGTACCGCGGTCGCACCATCTGCGATGAGCGTCGCCTGTCCGATCCGGACAAGAGCGCGCTTGTGGCACTGACCGTGGATGCTCCGCGCTTCCTGTCCGAGTTCAAGACACGTATGGCCCGTGTCCTTGGCTAAGTTGTCTTTTTGGGACGGGGCTTTTTTGACTGGTATGATTGGTGTGACCATTCGAACCAGCTAAAAGAGCCCGTCCCAAATTGACTACCGAGAGGATCTGCCATGGAGCGCATCGCGAGTTTTTCCGTTGACCATCTGCTGCTTGAGCCCGGCGTGTATGTGAGCCGCATCGACCGCGATCCGGCGACCGGTGCTGCCGTCACCACGTTTGACCTGCGCCTGACCACGCCCAACAAGGAGCCGGTCATGAACACCGCCGAGTGCCATACCATTGAGCACCTGGGCGCGACGTTCCTTCGCAATCATGCCGAGTGGTCGAGCCGCATTGTCTACTTTGGCCCCATGGGCTGCCGCACGGGCTTTTACCTCGTCGTATTTGGCGAGGTGACGAGCGAGGAGATCCTGCCGCTCGTGCGTGAGCTGTTCGAGTTTGTCGCCGACTTTGAGGGCGATGTCCCCGGTGCCGCTCCTGAGGAGTGCGGCAACTACCTGGACCAGAACCTTCCCATGGCTAACTGGCTCGCGCGCCGTTACCTCACCCGCGACCTGGCCGATATCGACGAGGGGCACCTGCACTATCAGCAGGCGTAAGGGCTTTATCGCCCAAAACGAGCGCATTAGGCGCCTTCGCTTATGCGGGGGTGCCTTTTTGCTGAGTGGTCGGGACGAGTGTTTAAAATCGCTTATGTTTGTTCTAGAATGTTCATACTGTCACATAAACGAACAGGAGCGAACATGCATATCTACTCTGTCAACGATCCCGAGTTCAAGTCCTATGGCAACGTTTGGGATAACGTTCCGTCCGAGCTTACGTCGCCCGTGCTCGAGGCGCTCTCTGCCACGCCCATTCCCGAGGGCAGCAAGTACGTTGCAAGTGCGCCGGAGCTCGAGGACGTCAAGGATGCCGACAAGCTTGGCTTTCTCATGTTTGGTGGCCGTCCCTTCCAGCTCGGCTGGTGCAACGGCCACAATACACGACTCAACTGCCTGGAGTATCACCGCGCGAGCGAATTCAACCTGGGCGCTCGCGACTTTATCCTGCTCGTGGCGCATCGCTGGGAGATCGAGGACGGCAAGCTCGACACCGCGTGCGTCAAGGCGTTTCGCGTGCCGGCGGGTACGGTCGTCGAAGTCTTCAACACCACGCTCCACTACACGCCGTGCATGGTCGACGACGGTGGCTTCCAGGTGATGGTGGCGCTGCCCGCCGGCACCAACGGCCCGCGCCCCGAGGTCGCGGCCGACATGCCTGCGGCCGGCGACAGCTACTGCTACTGGAAGGCCGACAAGTGGGTCCTCTGCCATGCTGACAGCCCCAAGGCAGCCGAAGGCGGCTACGTAGGCCTCATCGGCAAAAATCTCGACATCACCGTGGACTAGAATCTTCCGTCTCGATCTGTAACATCTAGCGGGCTAAATCGTCTCTACCTGTTACAGATTTAGACAAACTGCAGGGGACAGACCGAACAATCTCGATCTGTAACACCAGGCCCGGTTTTGACGGCCTACCTGTTACAGATCGAGACAAACGGGCCCAAACCACCACAAAGGTGCCTGTCCCCATTGCGGTGGCTGCCTAGAGTTGGCTGCGCAGATAGTCAGCCATATATGGAACGGCGAAACGCACGTAACCGCGGCGCGCCTGTTCGATTACGCCGGCGTCGATGAGGCGCCGGCGATACTTTTGCGCATAGTCGGGTGTGACTGACATACGTTTCGCTACATCGGAAATGCGCGAAACGGCGTCTTCGTCATCAGTCATTGCGTCGAGAAACGCGACGTCTTGGTCCGATAGCGCGGCGAGCGTCGTTTCACAAACATCGTTTTCGAAATCGGCTTTTGACGCTTCGATAGCTCCGTCGACTTGCTCTGGCGTTACGTGTTCTCCTGTCTTGCAGCGATTGCCGATGTTATAGCCGATGAGCTGCAGCATATAGGGCGAGCCTTGGGTTGCGCGAGCGGCACGGAGGCGAAGATCGCCTGGAATATCAAGGTCGAGCTCTTCGAAAGCCCGCTGATAATAGGCATCGACATCTCCGACTGAAAGCGGTTCGAGCGTGACCTTGCGAGCGCGGTTGAGAAATGTCAGCACGCGGTCATTGAGCGTTGCACAGACGGCTCCCGGGAGACCTGCCATAACAAGCGCGACGTTGAGTCCCTCACCGACCAGCTCTTGATAGGCGGTGACGAGCTGTCTAATCTCAGGTGAATTAGCTTGGAGCTCATCGATAAGGATGAGGATGCCGTGCCCCTGCTCGGTCAGCTTGCGCGCCAGCTGCGTGAGTTTGAACTGGAAACTCTTGGTCTCCTGCACATCGCGTGTGAACTCGAGACCGGCTGAGAAGCCGAAGACGCTCAAGCTACCGCCAGAAAGTTTGGGGAGATGACGCTTGCTGACATAAGGCTCGCCTGCTTCTTGGATTTTTTCAACAATGCGCTCAAGCATATCTTCGGAGGCTACGGTGGGTGTGGCGACAACAAAACCGAGCTTGCGTGCGCGGTCGGCAAGTTCCCACAGAAGAACCGTCTTGCCGCTGCCTCGCTGGCCGAGCATGAGCATGGCTCGGTCTCGATTGCCCGGCTCCTGCTCAAGACCGGAGATGAATGTCGAAATCACGTTCCCGCGACCCACCAGATAGGACGGGCGATTTCCAAATGAGGGGGAGAAGATGGTTTCAGTCATAAGTCTCCTTTCCTTTTTTTCCTATTTTGTCCTTTCTTTCCTATTCAGTCAAATGAATTGCTGAGCGAAGGCGGTTACGTAGGCCTCGTCGGCAAAACCTCGGCATCACCTGCGACTAGAATCTTCTGTCTCGATCTGTAACATCTAGCGGGCTAAATCGTCTCTACCTGTTACAGATTTAGACAAACTGCAGAAGCTGACCGAACAATCTCGATCTGTAACATCAGGCCCGGTTTTGGCTGCCTACCTGTTACAGATCGAGACAAACCGCCCCCAACCGCCACAAAGGTGCCTGTCCCCTTTGTGGTGATTGGCAGGCGGGTATCAAAAAGTGTCAGACGGGGCGGCTGTCGAGCACCTGCGTGCGAAAAGAAGTATCGGCCTACGTCGTTGCCGTTGAGCGACGCGTTGTTTGTAGGGATACTGAAACCACGACAAACAGCGTGCGAAAGGATTGATGCATGGCTTTCCGTAATGACTTCCTGTGGGGCGGCGCAACGGCTGCCAACCAGTGCGAGGGCGCCTACGACGTGGACGGCCGCGGCCTGGCCAACGTGGACGTGGCTCCGCACGGCCCCGAGCGCTATGCGGTGGTCTCCGGCCAGCGCAAGATGCTCGACTTCGAGGACGGCTATTACTATCCCGCGCAGACCGGCATCGATTTCTACCACCACTACAAGGAGGACATCGCTCTCTTTGCCGAGATGGGCTTTAAGACCTTCCGTATGAGCCTGGCTTGGACCCGTATCTTCCCCAACGGTGACGAGGCCGAGCCCAACGAGGCCGGCCTGGCCTTCTACGAGGACGTATTCCGCGAGTGCCGGGCGCACGGCATCGAGCCGCTCGTGACCATCACGCATTTCGACTGCCCGATTCACCTCATCAAGGAGTATGGCGGTTGGCGCAACCGCAAGCTCATCGACTTCTACAAGAACCTCGCGACCACGATCTTTACCCGCTATAAGGGGCTGGTGAAGTACTGGCTCACCTTCAACGAGATCAATATGATCCTGCACCTGCCGTTTATGGGTGCCGGCCTGGTCTTTGAGGAGGGCGAGAACAAGGAGGCTGTCGAGTACCTGGCCGCCCACAACGAGCTCGTCGCCAGCGCGTGGGCAACCAAGATCGCCCACGAGATCGACCCTGAGGTCAAGATCGGTTGCATGCTTGCCGCAGGTAGCTACTACCCCTACAGCTGCCGTCCGGGCGATGTGCGCCAGGCGCAGATTGACAACCAGAGCAACTATTTCTTCGTCGACGTCCAGAGCCGCGGCTACTACCCGGCCTATGCTGTCAAGAAGCTCGAGCGCTTGGGCATCGATGTGGGTATGACGGACGAGGACCGCGAGATCCTGGCCGCCAACACCGTCGACTTCATCAGCTTTAGCTACTACAGCACCCGTTGCTCCGCCGGTGCCGACAACCCCGATGTCGAGCGCACCCAGGGCAACGCCTTCGCCGGTGCCAAGAACCCTTACCTGCAGGAGAGCCAGTGGGGCTGGGCCATCGATCCGCTGGGCTTCCGTATTACCCTTAACGACCTGTACGACCGTTATCAGAAGCCGCTGTTTGTGGTCGAGAACGGCCTGGGCGCCAAGGATGTTGTCGAGGAGGATGGCTCCATCAACGACGACTACCGTATCGACTACCTGCGCCAGCATATTGCCGCGATGCGCGATGCGGTGACCGAGGACGGCGTTGACCTGCTGGGCTACACCACCTGGGGCCCGATCGACCTGGTGTCTGCCGGCACGGGTGAGATGTCCAAGCGCTACGGCTTTATCTATGTGGACCGCGACGATGCAGGCAACGGCACCCTCAAGCGCTCCAAGAAGAAGAGCTTCGACTGGTACAAGAAGGTAATTGCTTCTAATGGTGAGGACCTGTCCTAAGGGCACTGAGGCGCTCAACCTTGGGGCTCCAACCCTCCTCGCGTACCTAAGTACGCTTCGTCGGGCTTGTCGCTCCCAATCTTGAGCACCTCAGGCCCTTAGGGGGGCGGACCTGACCGCTGTGAATTTCGCGTGCTCGTCCTCATGGCCTCCTGACCAAGGCGCCCGGCGAGTATGTGCTCGCCGGACGCCTTGCCGTCTGCGGATTTTGGGACATGCGGCCCGCTTTTTCGACCCATCTGTCGGTACACTAAAGGCACTATGGGTACCCGCGAGCGACATATCGGCCACGCGGCCGCCCGGACCGCGCCGGTTGCGGATCCCAGGGGCGGCAGGCTGTTCGCCATGCCGCGATTCCTAGTTGGTATAACGCACCGTGCATATCGCCACCGCGTCTTTGCTGTCGCCGGTGTCACCACCGCGCTGTTCCTTATACTTTTGGCAGTCTTGCCGGCGTTGTTCGCCTCCGATTCCAAGCTTTCCAATGCCGTGCCCGCCTATAGCAAGGTGTCCGAAGAGGTCGTGGATGCGCTCGTCCACTCGAGCTCTCTCCCGCTGCTTGTCGCCGCAATTATATTTTCAATCTGGGGCGTGTCGGTCTATCTGCGCTGTTTGGACTATGTGTTGCGCCGCCGCCTTGTTGCCATCGCCACCATCTGCGCCCTGTGGATGATCGAAGTCATTCTCAAGTACAAGTCGTTCACGCCGTTCTATGCCACCGTGCTGTGGTACCTGTACTACGTGCCCATGACGCTCATTCCACTGCTCTACCAGTTGTGTGGTCTGCGCCTTGCGGGCCTGGAGCAACACCGCCTGGGTCGCCGCTACTGCGCTGCGCTGTGGATTATGGCTATCCTGCTTATCGGATTTGTG
>DBEXMY010000139.1:0-4249 GCA_048168905.1 Collinsella sp.
GTTGATTTGGATGTTGTTTGAGGGGTCCAGGTTGATGAGGATAACCTTGAGTTCTCCTCGGTAGTGGGCGTCGATGAGGCCAGGAGTGTTGACTATGGACAGGCCCTGCTTGATGGCGAGACCGCTGCGGGGCTGGACGAAGCCGGCGTAGCCATCGGGCAGGGCGATGGCCAGCCCGGTAGAGACCAGACGACGTTCGAAGGGCTTCAGGACGCAGTCCTCGTTGGAGCGCAGATCCAAGCCGGCATCGGTGGGATGGGCGTATTTGGGAAGCTCGACGGTGGGGTCGAGACGCTTTATGTTGACGGTAATGCAGGACATGGAATCACCTTAGCTTGTCGAGCTCTTGCAGAAACTCATCGACGTCTTTGAAATCGCGGTAGACCGAGGCAAAGCGGATGTACGCCACCTTATCGATCTTGGCCAAGCGCTTGAGCACCATGTCACCCAACTCATGCGACGTGACGGCCGTCAGCGTGCGAGAGCGCAGCTCGACCTCGATATCGTCGATAATCTCATTGAGCTTCTTAGTGTCGATATCGCGCTTGATGGTGGCACGCATCAAGCCGACGAGCAGCTTATTGCGATCGAACCGCTGCTTAGTTCCGTCCGACTTAATGACCTCAATTGGGTCTTCGCATCGCTCGAACGTTGTAAAGCGGTAGTTACACGAGCAACATTCGCGACGGCGCTTAATGGTGTTATTTGACTCCTGCATACGGGAATCAACGACGCGGGTATGTGCCTTGCCGCATTTAGGACAGCGCATGGTACCTCCTCTTAAACGATAACAAGAGTACCATGCGCAGCGCGATAATGATTACGAACGAGCAGGAACCTTAAGATGCGCACTGGCGGCGAGCGAACCATGCTCCAGATGATTGACGTTACGGATCATGTCGGAAGTCTCTTGCGTGGAAAGGCCTTCGATTGGATATTCCTCGGCAAGCGACCAAAGAGAATCACCAGGCTGAACGCGAATGGTCTCGTAGGTAACGTTGGAAACGGACTCGGCATACGCGGCGTGACGAGCGCTAAAGACCGACGTAGCGAGGACAAAAAAGAGCGTGAGCGCAACGGCGACGGCAACAATCGTCGAGACCTTCAGGGCAGCGGGAGTCGGCGCGGCAACAGCATACTGAGCGCGAGCAGACTTTACGGGCAAAGGCTGATAACCGGAACGTCCACCCTTGACAACAGTAAAAGCGGGCGCGGCAGGCGTCTCGAGCTTAAGGGCGAGGTTTCCCTGGACCATATTCGTTGCGTTCATCATGTTCTCCTCTCGCGTGTTTTGCTGAGAACAGTTTTATCAAGCCGCGCGGACAAAAATGTCTAGCGCGAGAACGAATGTTCGGTTATTATTATCTTCGAACAGTTGTTCCTGTCAAGCAAAATTCGAACATTTGTTTGACATGGGTAGAGAGGATGCCCTGATGGCTCGCAAAATTACCAAGCGTCAGCAGCAAATTTACGACTTCATCAAGGAATATCAGCAGGAGAAGGGTTATCCGCCCAGCGTGCGCGAGATGGCTTCTGCCGTGGGCCTATCCTCTCCCAGCACCGTGCACGCCCATCTCTCTGCCCTGGAGGCGCGCGGGCTACTCAAGCGCGATGCCACCAAACCGCGCGCCCTGGAACTCTTTAACGAGGACGGTTCCTCTGTCTCAATTTCTAAATCTGACGAGCCCACCGCACCTCGCGGAACGGTCTCGCTACCGCTCGTTGGTCGCGTCGCGGCTGGGATTCCCATTCTGGCCGAGCAGAATATCGAAGACACTTTTACTATCCCGACCGAAATCGCCACTGATCAGGGTTCCTTTATCCTTGAGGTGCATGGGAGCTCAATGATCAATGTCGGCATCTTCAATGGCGATTACATCATCGTCCGTGAACAAAAGAGTGCCATGAACGGCGAAATTGTCGTGGCCATGATTGATGGTTCAGCGACCGTCAAGACGTTCTACAAGGAGCAGGGACGCGTACGCCTGCAGCCCGAGAATGACACCATGGAGCCTATCTATGCAACGAATCCCATCATCTTGGGCAAAGTCGTCGGCTTAATGCGCCGGTTCTCGTAATGCAAAAACGCATCACCATCTTTGATACCGTCCGCGGGTTTACGATGATTTCAATGGCAGGTTTTCACGCTTGCTACGATCTCACCTACCTGTACGACTGGGATATGCCCTGGTTTACCCAGACCGTCTTTCAAGACATCTGGCGCGCCAGCATCAGCTGGGTATTTTTGTTTATCGCGGGTTGGATGTGCACCCTTTCGCGCAACAATATCAAACGTGCCGCCAAATACGCCTTAGCAGCACTCGTCGTCTGGCTGGCAACAACACTTGTCTCAGTCGACGATTCGGTTAATTTTGGCATCATCTACTGCATGGCCGCATGTACCGGCATCGTGGCGTTGACCGATCCCGTCCTTAAGAAGATATCGGCGAGATGGGGCATGTCGCTATGCCTTGTGTTGTTCGCCCTCACCTGGAGTATCCCCAAAACGATCTACCCTGTCCCCTACCTGGCGTGGCTGGGATTTCCGAGCCTTGGGTTTGTTTCAGGTGATTACTACCCCATCATCCCGTTTATCTTTATGTATCTTGCAGGATACTTCGCCGCACATATAGCGCAGGGAATCGATAAGACCGCCCTAAGCTGGGCCTACGCCAACCCCCTGCCGGCGCTCGCCAGCCTTGGACGTCATGCACTCCCCTTTTATCTGCTGCATCAACCCATTATTCTGGGCTTTTTGGAGCTCGTCTACTCGGTGCGATAACGCTTGAGCCGCGGCGCGATACGGGCCGGCAGCTTCGCCACAATACGAACGCCGTCCTCAAGATATTCCTCGTGCAAAAGGGTTCCTTGCTCATGCACCAGCGTGATGAGGGCGCCCTCGCGATACGGGATATCAGCAGAGAGCAACACATCGGTAGCAGCCGCCTCACGAGCAATACGGTCGACGAAATCGTCGAGTCCCTCGCCCGTCTGGGCCGAGAACAGCACGGCCTCGGGATAGCGACGACGGAAGCTCAGACGATCAACGCTATCGAGAAGATCGATTTTATTGAATACGGTCAGCGTTAAACGCTCTCCAGCGCCGATCTCATCAAGAACGCGGTCGACAGCCTCAAGCTGCCGCTCATAGTCCTCGTCAGACGCATCTACGACTTTGAGAATTAGATCGGCACCCAACACCTCGGACAGCGTCGATTTAAAGGCATCGACCAGACCATGCGGCAGCTTTTGAATAAAGCCGACGGTATCAGTAATCGTCATGCCGCGACCGCCGGGCAGGCGATACGAACGCGTCGTCGGGTCGAGCGTAGCAAACAGCTTGTCCTGCGAAAGTACCGTAGAGCCGGTCAGGCGATTGAGCAACGTCGATTTACCGGCATTGGTATAACCGGCTAACGCGACGCGAAACGCCGGTGACTCAATGCGGCTCTTGGACTGGACATCGCGATGCTGTTCAACCTGCTTGAGCTCACGACGAAGCGCGGCAATCTTATTGCGAATCAAGCGACGGTCAACCTCGAGCTGGCTTTCACCCTGGCCAAAGCGCGAACCGATGCCGCCGCGCGTCTGCTCCTTGGCAAGATGGCTCCACATGCCACGCAGACGAGGCAACAGATATTGAAGCTGCGCCAGCTGCACCTGTAGACGACCCTCGCGCGTCTGGGCATGCAGGCCGAAAATATCAAGAATGAGCGCCGTGCGATCGATGATCTTAACTGGTTCGCCCACGGCCTTCTCCAGATAGGACTGCTGTGAAGGCGTCAGATCGTCGTCAAAAATAACGACATCGGCATCCATGCGATGCACTAAGCCGCACAGCTCTTCAACCTTGCCGGAACCGATAAACGATTTAGGATAGGGTTTAACCAGTCGCTGCGACAAACGAGCAACACACCGGGCGCCAGCCGTGTGCGCCAGGCGCTCAAGCTCATCGAGCGAGCGATCGAGCGGCCACGCATTGTCGCGCCACTCGACGCCGACAAGAATGGCACGCTCAGGCTCGAGTGCTGTGGGAACGAGGGGAAACCGGGCCATCAGGCAGCCTCGATGCGATGCAAGATATCCTCAACGACCTCATCGACCGTATATTCGTCCATATCGAACCACACAATACGATCGTCGCGCTTAAACCACGAAAGCTGACGCTTGGCATAGCGACGCGAACGCATCTTAATGAGTTCACGAGCCTCATCCATAGTCATCACACCGTTAAAAGCATCAATGATTT
>DBEXMY010000140.1:0-7661 GCA_048168905.1 Collinsella sp.
GGAGTCGATGACCAGGTTGTTACCGCGTTTGGCGGCAAGACCGTGGTTTTTGTACACCCATGCGGTGGCAACGCCCACAACGGGAAGCAGCGCGTAAATCCACGCATGGTGCTCGCGATAGTCAGTCGCGATATTCAACGAGGCCAAAAACGCCCAAGCGGCAACGCCCATGGCGAGCGATACGGTGACGACGAGCACGAGCAACTTGGCGCTCACGAGTAGGTTGCGGACGTTGCGGCGCGTGTCGGCAGCTAAGAGATGCTCGGAGCGAGTGAGCTGATGTCTGCCTGCCATGATGACGTCGTTCAGGGAGAAAAAGCCGCCGTCGTCGAGCGGCTGGGAATGATCCTGCGTTTCGTTTGCGCTTTCGGTTTTGTCGTTATGAGCCATACGTTCCTCTTTTAGGTTGCAACGCAAGCATTATAAAACGCGGTAAACGCGACGAGCCGGTGGGTTGGTTTCCATTCTGTTTCGCGGCCTGCAACCGACAGGTGTATTTGCGGGTACAGGCCGAGTCGCGGCCGTGCATCGGTGGATTATACTGAGAAAAGCATAAAGAATCGGCGCCCCTGTTGTGCGCCGTGGCATTAAGAGGTGCATATGGCAGAGAAACTCATTCCACTGGAGGACGCGCAGTCGATTGTCCTGTCGCACGTTGCTCCGACGGATCTCATCGAGATTCCCGTGTGGCAGGCCGCCGGTCTTCCCTTGGCCGAGGACGCGGTGGCCGATATCGACATCTCGCCGTTTGCCAACAGCGCTATGGACGGATATGCCGTGCGCTCGGCGGACTTGGCGCAGGCATCTGGCGAGGCGCCGGTGACGCTCGACGTTATCGGACACGAGGCCGCGGGCCATGTGTTTGAGGGCGCAATCGGCGCGGGCGAGACGGTCCGCATCATGACGGGCGCGCCGGTACCCGAAGGTGCCGATGCCGTTGTGAAGTACGAGATCGTCGATGTGCTCGACGGTGACGGCAACGAGGGCTCGCGTGTGAGGTTCTCGGCGCCGGCCAAGGTGGGGGAGAATGTTCGCTCTGCCGCCGAGGAGGCCCATGCCGGCGATGTTGTGATGCACGCCGGCGAGGTTGTGGCTCCGGCGGGCGCGGGTCTGCTGGCAAGCGCCGGATACGCGAGCGTGAAGGTGCACGCTGCCCCACGTGTGGGCATCATCTCGCTGGGCACGGAGCTGGTTGCGCCGGGTGAGCTGCCGACGCACGGGCAGATTCGCGATTCCAACTCGTCGGCGTTGATGGCCGAAGCACTCGATGCCGGCGCCGAGCCCGTGTTCTACGGCATTGCGCCCGATGATGAGCAAGCGATCGCCGAGCTCGTGCATCGTGCCGTGCAGGAGTGCGACTTTGTCATTACGAGCGGTGGCGCCTCGGCGGGCGATTACGATTTCGTGACGGCGCTCGTCCGGCGCGAGGGCGAGGTACTGTTCGATCGCATCTCGATGCGTCCGGGCAAGGCTATCACGTTTGGCTTGCTCGGGGGTAAGCCCTACCTGGGGCTTTCAGGCAATCCTGCCGCGGCGTATGTGGGCTTTGAGATGCTCGCCCGTCCGGCGATTCGCAAGATGCGCGGCTTTGCCGAGGGTGCGCGTCCCGTGCAGCAGGCGACGCTCACGCATAGCGTGAAAAAGCGACAGCATCGCCGCTTCTTCGATCGCGCCACGGTTTTGCGCGACCCCGAGACCGGTGAGTTGTTGGTGACCGAGGCCAAGACGCAGAATTCGGCGCTGCTTGGAACCATGCAGCGTGCGAACTGCCTGTTGCGTATTCACGAAGGACCGTGCGACCTTGCGGCGGGCGACGTCGTGGATGTCGTGCGTGTCGACCTGCCTGAGGGCACGGTGCTATAGGAGGAATGCTATGGAGTTGAAGATTTCGATTGTGACGTGCTCGGATACGCGCGATCTTGCCCAGGACGAGGCGGGTGCTGCGCTCGAGGAGCTTATCGTGGCACAGGGCTGGACGGTCGCCTCGCATGTGGTCGTGCGTGACGACGTCAGCGAGATCGGTGATGCCATTGCGGAAGCCGCCGATGAGTGCCACGCCAATGTCGTGCTCACCTGCGGCGGCACGGGGCTTTCGATGCGCGACGTAACACCCGAGGCGACGCGTGCCGTCTGTGACCGCGATGTGCCGGGTATTGCCGAGGCAATCCGTGCGTATTCGATGACCAAGACGCGCCGCGCCATGCTCTCGCGCGCTATTTGCATGCAACGAGGTCATACACTTGTCGTAAACTTTCCCGGTTCTACGAAGGCCGCCCGCGAAAGCTGGGAGGCCATAGCAGACCAGCTGGAGCATGCGGCTCAGATGACAGCGGGCGGCGGACATACCAACTAAGCGGTTTACCTGCGGCGGGGCGACCTGAACGGCTGCTCCGCCTTTGTTTTCCGCCGAAGCGACGCCGAGGTGCACGGTAATTCGAAACTATATTCTCTGACGAGAATAATTTCTCACTTTCATTATTCGCGCAGAAGTATAATCTGATTGCAGATTAAAGCCCGCGGTGGGGTACCCGGGCACAAGATCCGAAAGGGTTGAATATGTTCGATATGGTTTCACGCCGCGGATTCGTTTCGCTTTCTGCTGTCGCCGCTGCCGGCCTTGGTCTTGCCGGCTGTTCGGGCAGCAAGACGTCCGAGCCGGCCGGATCCGATGCCGGTTCTGCTAAGGCATCTTCCAAGAAAGCTGTCGAGCTGCAGGTCTTTGCCGCCAACTCGCTCGAGAAGGCTCTGCCGGAGGTTCAGGAGCTTTACACCGAGCAGACCGGCACCACGTTTGCCGACACGCAGTTTAAGGCGTCTGGCGACCTCGTCGAGCAGATGAAGGCCGGCGCTGCCGTCGACGTGCTCATCACCGCTTCCAAGGGCACCATGGATGACGCCGAGACCGCTGAGCTCGTCGATGCCGATACCCGCGAGGACATGTTCGTCAACGATCTCGTGATCATTCGCGCCGAGGGCTCCGACACCAAGGTCGAGGCCATCGCCGACGTCGCGAACCTGGACGGTAAGATCGCCATTGGCGACGCCAAGACCGTCCCCGCCGGCAAGTACGCCAACCAGGCGCTGGCTTCCGTGGGCCTCTACACCGGCACCGAGGGCGACGACGGCGAGTATGCGCCCGAGATCGCCGAAAAGGTGGCCCTGGCCGACAAAGTTGGTACCGCCGCCGCCTATGTGTCCACGGGCGACTGCGTGGCCGGCTTTGTCTACAGCTCCGATATCTTCCGCTACGACGGCATCGAGGAGGCCTTTGTGTGTCCCGAGGATTCGCACAAGCCCATCGTGTATCCGGGTGCCGTTGCCGAGAGCTCTGAGCACGCCGACGAAGCCAAGGCGTTCATCGACTTCTGTCTGTCCAACAGGAAGGCTCAGAAGATTTGGGCTAAGTACGGCTTTGAGCTTTCCGCGTAGTGCGGCTTGGCGCGATAATTCCATCGTTTTGTGTCTCACTCCGTCCTTATATTCGCTTGGAGCTTTTCGTGCTTAATAGATTCCGCATCCTTGTCGCCTGTGCTTTGACCTTCGCGCTTTGCTGGGTGCCGGGATTTGCGTTTGCTGGGGACGCTGAGGACGGGGCCCAGGTTGCTGCGACTGCTCATGGGCTTTCCTATGGGATCGAGGGTTTTGAGCGGTTGGCCAAGGGGACCGCTCGTGCCATGGAGGGCCAGCCTGAGGGCTACCGGTTTCCCGTTGACGAGGACGTGGACCTTGTAGTGGCGCCTGCTGCCGATCGCGTTGTGGTGTGGATATCGCCCAAGGCGATCGAGAGGTATGGATTGGATCCGCAGAACAACGAGTGCGTATCGGGTCTCAAGGCCCTCGTCTGTGAGCTCGACAGCGCAAACTGTATGGGAGGTGCGCAGCTAGGGGACGTGGATCTTCCTTGGTATGTCACGGCGGAAACAACGTTTGATGCCGGCGGGTATACCTATGGCTTTGACGAGCGCGGTGCGGATGGGGGCCGCTATGTGGTGATTGCATCAGCCTCGGGTGATGCCAAAGGCGGCGCGCGTTGGCTTGATAGCGCTCAAATGGTAGAAGCATCGTCTGTCGTGTTGCGGGATGAGCAGGGGCCCTTGACCTCTCTGGCCTCCTTATTGGGCGGCATCGACTACCGACCGTTTTGGGTGTCCATTAAAACGAGCGGCCTTGCCCTGCTGATCTCCTTTGCGCTGGGCCTGTTTGCCGCGTGGAAGACCATGGGCACCTCGAGTCGCATCAAGGGCCTGCTCGACTCGGTCTTTACCATCCCCATGGTGTTGCCGCCCACGGTCTGCGGCTTTCTGCTCCTTATGCTGTTTGGCCGCTCGACCGGGGTGGGCCAGTGGCTTATCGCGCACGGCGTCTCGATTGTCTTTACGTGGCCGGCGGCGGTGATCTCTGCCGTGGTGGTATCGTTTCCCCTGGTCTACCGTACGGCGCTCGGCGCCTTTGAGAGCCTCGACACGCAAATGCTCGATGCGGCGCGCACGCTGGGCTGGTCCGAGCGACGCATCTTCACCAAACTCATGATGCCGCTCGGCTGGCCCTCGATTGCCGCCGGCACGGTGCTCGCCTTTGCCCGCGCCATGGGCGAGTTTGGCTGCACCCTGTTCTTTGCGGGCAACTATGCCGGTATTACGCAGACCATTCCCATTGCGATTTACTTTGAATGGATGGGCGGCAATACGTCGGTGGCCCTCTTTTGGGTCGTGGTCGTAATAGCGTTCAGCTTCCTAGTCATCCTGTTCATCAACATGTACACGGCGCATTCGCAAAAATACCGCGAGCGTGGCCTTTCCCGTGCGGAACGTAAGCAGGCCAAAGATCTCGCCGGACAGGGCGATTCACTCGACCCGGCGGGCGGTGATGCCTTGCGTATCGATCGCGAGGCACTGGCCGAGCTCATGCGCGATGAGCCCGCTATGCAGGGAGGTCGATAGGCCATGTCACTCGTTCTGGACATAAAAAAGCGCTATCCGGGGTTTATGCTCGATATGCAGCTTGAGGCCGGCGAGGATCGTGTGGCGCTGCTTGGTGCCTCGGGCTGCGGCAAGAGCTGCACGCTGCGCTGCATTGCCGGCGTGGAGACGCCCGACGAGGGCAAGATCGTCGTCAACGGCGTAACCTTTTTTGACTCGGCGGCTGGCATCAACCTGTCACCCCAGGAGCGAAAATGCGCCCTGTTGTTTCAAAACTATCAGCTGTTTCCCAACATGACGGTGGCCGATAACGTATGCGCCGGTGTAAAGGATGCTGGCGACGCCGCCGCGCGCAAAAAGCTCGCCGAGCGCTATTTGGGCATTTTCGGTCTGGCCGATTTTGTCGATCGCTACCCCGCGCGACTCTCGGGCGGGCAGCAGCAACGCGTGGCGCTTGCCCGTATGGTGGCGGCGCATCCGGGCATTTTTATGTTCGACGAGCCCATGAGCGCGCTCGATGCGTATCTCAAGAGCGCGCTTGAGCAAAACATGCTCGACCTGTTCGATGTATGCAACCGCACCGTGCTCTACGTGAGCCACGACATCGACGAAGCGTGCCGCCTGTGCCAGCGCATCTGCGTGATGCACGACGGGCATGTTGAGGAGATCGGCTCCGTCGAGGACGTGGTCCGCCGTCCGCAGACGCTGGCGGCGCTGCGCCTGACGGGCTGCAAGAACACAAGCCGGGCGCGCAAGATCGGGTCTCAGGAAGTTGAAGCCCTGGACTGGGGCATGACCTTTAACGTGGGCCATGAGGTTCCCGATAACGTGACGTACCTAGGTATTCGTGCGAGCTACTTCCATGTTGACAATCGCGCGGAGCGCGGTCGCAACAGCTACGATTTGCACGTGGCCCGTGTGAGCGATTCGCGCTTTGAGCGGCTGGTGCTGCTGGACGTGCCGCGTGCTGATGCGCCCACGCGTCTGCAGTGGAAGGTGAATAAGGTGAGTGTACCCGTGGAAGAGCTGCCGCAGGCGGGTGAGACTCTGCGCATGCATTTTGATGCAAGCAGGATTCATCTCGTTTGCCGATAATGCGGGTGCGATGCGGTCGAGGAGGTAGTCCTCGACCGCTTTGTTTTCACTTCGCCGTTCGCCGATTTCTACATGACTAAACCTTATCAGTCTGATAATTAATTATCAGACAGCGAGATGCTCACATCCCAACGTTGTCGTACGCGTGTCGACGGTGTTCGTCTTGACGACAACCGTTGATATAGTTACCTTCGACGAGAAAAGGAGGGCGCGCCGATGCTGCAGAAGACATATTCGCGTCGCGTTGCCGCGCGCGCCCTGTATATGGATCGGAGCCGCATATGAGCAGGTATGTTCACGGCTCCGGGAGAGACGACGCACAACTAAATAATCGACCGCAAAGCGGGTTCCCCAAAATTCCGGGTTTGAGCACGGCTGGGTTTTCGCCACCCACCGTGCAGCAATACCGTAGCTATTCATTTTTGATTCGAGAGGGGAACCGTCATGGCTGAAGAATTTGATTTCCATCCGATGTGGGAGAGCCTCGGCATGAATCTTGCCGACCACGACATGCTGCTGGGCGCCGTGGGCCAGATGTACGGCGATATGTTCCTGACGCAGAACAATCGCCCCAAGTCCACGTCCTACCTGGATTTTGTCGCCACCAACATCCACAGCGGCCGTATTAAGGAGATGCTCGACAAGAAGGAGGCCGGCGAGGCCACCAAGATCGACGGTTCGTTCTGTGTGTACGTGCCCGAGGAGATCGTACTTGCCTGTGACGGCATTCCCGTTGGTCTGTGCTCGGGTGCCGACTGGGCGACCGACAAGGTCGAGGAGCATCTGCCGCGCAACACCTGCCCGCTCATCAAGAGCTTTGCCGGCTTTAAGCTGGGCGAGGTCTGCCCCTACATTGAGTCGAGTGACTTGGTGGTAGGCGAGAACACCTGCGATGGCAAGAAGAAGGCCTACGAGTTCTTTGCCACGCAAAAGAACATGTACGTCATGGATATTCCCAACGTGCACGACGAGTCGACGCTCGTGACCTGGAAGGCCGAGGTTAAAAAGCTTGCCGCCAAGATCGAGGAAGAGTGCGGCGTCACGATTACGCCTGAGCGCCTGAAGGCTGCCATCCACGCCGTCAACGAGAAGCGTCGCGCCCTGCAGCGTCTGGCTGCGACCCGCGCTGCCGATCCGGCGCCCATCAGCGGTCTCGACAGCCTGCTGACCGTTCAGGCCGCCTTTATGGATGACACGCCGCGTCTGACCGGCGCCATCAACGAAATGGCGGCTGAGTGCGAGCAGCGCGTTGAGGCCGGCGAGGGTGTGGCGCCCAAGGGCACCAAGCGCATCCTGTACACCGGTACGCCCATGGCCGTGCCCAACTGGAAGCTGTTCAACCTCATCGAGAAGGCCGGCGGCGTCGTGGTGGGCGAGGAGTCCTGCACGGGCTCGCGCTACTACAAGGACCTGGTCGACGAGTCCGGTGAGACGGTTGACGAGATGCTCGACGCCATCGCCGAGCGCTACTTTAAGATCAACTGCGCCGTCTTTACGCCCAACGACCAGCGTATGAAGGACATTGTCCAGATGGCCAAGGACCTGCATGCCGACGGCATCGTCGACGTGGCCTTGCAGTTCTGCACGCTCTACGAGATGGAGTCGTGTTGGGGGGGGAAGGGCGCCCCAGAGGGCGGCCTCCCCGTT
>DBEXMY010000141.1:0-4044 GCA_048168905.1 Collinsella sp.
GAGCAGGCCTTTAGTGCCCTCACCCACGACGAGCGCGAACAGCTCGCCGAAATGCTCGAGAAAATCCGTGTAACCTGGGAGGAACTGGATGATTAAAACCCTCATGGGCAGCATCCGCGACTATATGAAAGTCACTGTTGCCACGCCATTGCTCGTGCTTGGCGAGGTGCTCTGCGAAATGATGATCCCGTTTATCACCGCCGACATGATCGACGCCATCAAAGACGGTGCCACCGTCGCCCAGATGCTTCCCACCGCAGGCTTTTTGGTGCTCATCGCACTGACGTCGCTCGCTTTTGGTGCCGCTGCCGGCGTCACCTGCAGTCATGCGAGCTGCGGCTTCGCCAAGAACCTGCGTCACGACCTGTTCTACAAGATCCAGACGTTCAGCTTTGCCAACATCGATGAGTTCTCGAGCTCCTCGCTCGTCACCCGCCTCACCACCGACATCAACAACGTGCAGCAGGCCTTTATGATGCTCATCCGCATCGCCGTGCGCGCGCCGCTGGTATTGGTCTTTGCCTTTGCCATGGCCTACGCCATGGGCGGCAGCGTCGCCATGGTCTACCTGGTCATCATTCCGCTGCTGGGCTTTGGCCTGTTCTTTATCATCTATAAGGTGCGCCCGATCTTTGCCCGCGTGTTCCGCAAGTACGACGCGCTCAACGAGTCCGTCGAGGAAAACGTCACCGGCATGCGCGTGGTCAAGAGCTATGTGCGCCAGGACTACGAGAAAGAGAAGTTCGCCACCGCCGCGCGCGACGTCCAGATGGACTTTACCCGCGCCGAAAAGCTACTCGCCTTCAATAACCCCATGATGAACATCTGCGTCAACGGCGCGTTCGTTGTCATCATCTACCTGGGCTCCAAGCTCATCATCACGAGCCAGGGCACGCTGTTCGACGTGGGCCAGCTCTCCTCGATCTTTACCTATGGCTTCCAGATTCTGATGAGTCTGATGCAGCTGTCGATGATCTTTGTCATGGTGACCATGGCCGACGAGTCGGCACACCGCATTACCGAGGTGCTTGCCGCCGAGCCCACGATCGCCGATCCCGCCGATCCCGTGCTCGAGGTCGCCGATGGCTCCATCGACTTTGACCACGTGAGCTTTAAGTATTCCGCGCATGCGAAGCGCCAGGCGCTCGACGATATCAACCTGCACATTAAGAGCGGCGAGACCATCGGTATTATCGGCGGCACCGGCTCGGCCAAGTCGACGCTCGTGAATCTGATCGCCCGCCTGTACGATGTCACCGAGGGCACCGTGCGCGTGGGCGGCGTGAACGTACGCAACTACGATCTGGACGCGCTGCGCCGCCAGGTAGCCATGGTGCTGCAGAAAAACGTGCTGTTTAGCGGCACCATCGCCGAAAACCTGCGCTGGGGCGACCCGAACGCCACCGACGAGGAAGTCCGCGAGGCAGCACATCTGGCCTGCGCCGACGAGTTTGTCGACGGCTTCCCCAAGGGCTACGACACCTGGATTGAGCAGGGCGGCTCCAACGTTTCCGGCGGCCAGAAGCAGCGCCTGTGCATTGCGCGTGCCCTGCTGCGTCGCCCCAAGATCTTGATCCTGGATGACTCCACGAGCGCCGTCGACACCAAGACCGACGCCAAGATCCGCGAGGGCCTGGCGAGTTATCTGCCCAACACGACCAAGCTCATCATTGCCCAGCGTATTAGCTCCGTGCAGGATGCCGATCGCATCATCGTCATGGAGGGCGGCCGCATCAAGGACATCGGCAACCACGACGAGCTGCTCAAGACGAGCGAGATCTACCGCGAGACTTTTACCTCGCAGAACAAGATGAGCGCCGAGGGCGAGGACGCAGGCGAGACCGCTGCAGCCGGCACCGAGGCATCTGCATCGCAAACCCAGACCCAGGAAGGAGGCGAGGCACATGAGTAAGGCCGCTACCGCCGAGCACGCACGCAACCGCAAGGGCGGCACCATGACGCGCCTCATCAAGATGCTCTTTGGCTTCTACCCGGTGCTTTTGCCCCTCGTCGTCGCCGGCGTGGTGCTCTGCGCCGTCATCAACTCCATCGGCGCGACGTTTCTCCAGAGCGCGCTGCAGGTCATCAGCGAATCATGGCAGTCGGGCGACTGGACGGCCGCGCAGCCCAAAATTCTGAAGCTTGTGACTACTCTCGGCTGCATCTACGGCGTCGGCATCCTGTCCTCGCTGTTCTGGAACCGCGCCATGGCCGTCATCACGCAGGGCTCGCTCGAGAAGCTGCGCGAGAAGATGTTCAACCGCATGCAGGACCTGCCGATCCGCTACTTCGACACGCATCAGCGCGGCGACATCATGAGCCACTACACCAACGACATCGACACGCTGCGCCAAATGATCAGCCAGTCGCTGCCCAACCTGCTCATGACGATCATCGTCATCGTCACGGTGTTCTTCATCATGCTGTACTACAGCGTCTGGATGTGCCTGGTCATCATTGCCGGCGTCGCCTTTATGACCTTTATGACCAAGCTCCTCGGATCCAACTCCGCGCGCTTCTTTATTGCGCAGCAGACCGAGCTCGGTGTGGTCGAAGGTCATATCGAGGAGGTCATGAACGGTCAGAAGGTCGTCAAGGCATTCTGCCACGAGTCCGCCGCCGAGGCCGATTTCGATGAGCGCAACGAGAAGCTCTTCGAGGTCTCGCAGAAGGCCAACATGTACGCCAACATCCTCATGCCCGTCCTTATGAACCTGGGCAACCTGCTCTACGTGCTGGTCGCGTTAGCCGGCGGCATCTTCCTGGCGCTGGGCGTGCCTAACCTGAGCATCTCGGGCATGGCGCTTTCCATCGCCGTCGTGGTACCGTTCCTCAACATGACCAAGCAGTTCTGCGGCCAGATCGGCCAGATCTCGCAGCAGATCAACGCCGTGGTCATGGGCCTCGCCGGCGCCGACCGCATCTTTGAGCTGCTCGACGAGGAGCCCGAGGCCGACGAGGGCTACGTGACACTTGTCAACGCTCAGGTGAA
Organism: Collinsella sp.; assembly: GCA_048168905.1. Classification (GTDB taxonomy): domain Bacteria; phylum Actinomycetota; class Coriobacteriia; order Coriobacteriales; family Coriobacteriaceae; genus Collinsella. The sequence goes on from DBEXMY010000141.1 coordinate 2,993, forward strand.
CCCCGATACCTGGCAGCTCGAGGAGGCCGACCACCACACTGGCATGTGGGCGTGGAAACATCCGCACCGCGCAACCGGCGAGATCGAGTACGTGCCGCTGCGTGGCGACCTGGTCATGGACAACGTCGACTTTGGCTACACGCCCGACCACGAGGTGCTGCACGGCGTGTCCGTGTTTGCCAAGCCGGGCCAGAAGGTCGCGTTTGTCGGCGCCACCGGTGCCGGTAAGACGACCATCACCAACCTCATCAACCGCTTCTATGACATCGCCGACGGCAAGATTCGCTACGACGGCATCAACGTCAACAAGATCCGCAAGGCCGACCTGCGCCGCTCGCTGGGCGTCGTGCTACAGGACGTGAACCTGTTCACCGGCACCGTGATGGATAACATCCGCTACGGCAATCTGGACGCTACCGACGAGGAGTGCATCGCGGCGGCCAAGCTCGCGGGCGCGGACGACTTTATCACCCGCCTGCCCGACGGCTACGACACCATGCTCACCGGCAACGGCGCACAGCTGTCGCAGGGCCAGCGCCAGCTGATCTCGATCGCACGCGCCGCCGTCGCCGATCCGCCGGCGATGATCCTGGACGAGGCCACGTCGAGCATCGATACCCGCACCGAGGCCATCGTGCAAGCCGGCATGGACAAGCTCATGGAAGGCCGCACGACGTTTGTCATCGCGCACCGCCTGTCCACCGTGCGCAACTCCGACGCGATCATCTGTCTGGATCACGGCCGCATCATCGAGCGCGGCAACCACGACGAGCTGATCGCCAAGCGCGGGTATTACTACCAGCTCTATACCGGAGCGTTTGAACTGGAGTAGTTCGGCCCGCCGAGATGGCCGATTTGTCGCTCATTCGTCGGGCATGACCCTAAGGTCAATGCCCTCCTCTTTCGGGGCAAATCGACTCATCTCAGCGACCCAAACACAATGCGCCGCAACGAATAAAGCCTCCGCAGCTACACGAACTGCGGAGGCTTTTTTCATGCCGGCCGGAAACCGTATCCCACTTTTCGGGCCAAAAATGGGATGCCGTTTCCCG
>DBEXMY010000142.1:0-2328 GCA_048168905.1 Collinsella sp.
CGACAGCAAAAACGCCAGATAGTAGTCGAACATCTCGTCCTTGAGACCTTGGGGCAGCAGATCGCGCTCGGCAATCTCATGTTCGAGCGGCGCACGAAGACGAGCCATGAAATCATCGAGCGGAATATTCTCGATCAGCTGACGATTGAGCACTAAGTTGTTGCACAGTGCCTCATTAACGGTTTTAAAGAAGGTCGCCGCCGCGCCAAGAGCGCGCTCGCTGGTGTCACCGTCCATAGAAGCAAGCGTTTTCTCGACCGAGTCGACAATCATCTCCACCACATCGACGGCAATGGCATCGAGCAGGCCGTCAACCGTACCAAAGTGAACGTAAAAGGTCTTGCGGTCGACATTGGCCTCGCGCGCGATGGCACTCACCGTAATGTCTGCCAGCGGCTTTTCCATGAGCAGGCGCTCGAAAGCCGAAAGGATGGCATTACGGCTGCGAATGATGCGACGATCAAGACGCGGTTTGCTGGTTGCCATGGGCGTGTCCCTTCGATATGCGAGCATTCATCAACAGATGAGAGATAATCTACGTAAGAGGATTATCCCCCATACAGCACAAATATGCCCCGCATCATGAAGAACGCACGACTGTCCTACTGCGACTTAGGGTGCTTCTTCTTATTGAGTGCCGACGGAGATACGCGAATACCATCGCCTGTCTGGCGCACATAGGCTTTATGAGCCGGCTTAGCGGTCCCAGAAGCCTTCTGAGCGCGCTTCTTGGGATCAACGGTAACAGCATTCGTGGGGTGCGGCATAGTGGGCGCAGAGGGCGTCTGAGGTGTGCGGCCGAGCTTACACATCACACGATCCCAGCGCGCATGGATGCTCTCGTTGTGGGCGCTCTTAAGTCCCAGCAGGGGCGCAGCCAAAATGGTCGGCGCGATAAACGTAATGAGGCGCCACAGCAGATAACCGGCGGTCGACGCCGATCCAAAGAAATGACCCAGGAACAGCGCGAAGCCGCCCTCGGCGCCACCGGTGCCACCGGGCAGCGGAACAGCAGAGCTCAGGAGCTGAACAAAGGCGCTCGCGGCCATGACCGAGAAAAAGTCAACTTCGTGGTGGCCAAAGGCAAGCATCAGGAAATACGGCACGAGATAGAAAAACGCAAGCTGCAACATGGTGATAACCACCGTGAGCAGCATAGACGAAAAGTGGCCGGCCGAAAGCTTGAACTTCTCGGAGAACGAGTAGATTTCGCCGTCGACAAACGTACGCCAGCCCTCGATCTTGGTGGCCGAGACACCCACGCGCTCGAGCCAATTGATGATGCAATGCGCGACGCGCGTGACGGTCTTGGGCATCAACGCCACGGCAAAGATGCCAAGCAGAATGCAGCAGTGACCGCCAAAGCTAAAGACGCACAGCAGCGTCATGTCACCATAGCGCTCGGCGAAAAACGGCATGCGGGCAAGCAGCAGAATGGCGCCCCAGGCAACAAGGCCAAACTGATACACGATAAAGCGCGTGAACTGCGTGGCACCGGCCTCGCCGACGTTTTGGCCTGCCTTGGTCAGGCGGTAGATCTGGGCAGGCGTGGAGCCCATCATCATAGGCGTCAGGTTGCCAAAGAAGATGCCGCTCGCCTCGACCGAGATCAGGTCGCGAATACCGACGGGCGAATTAGGATCGAGCCAGACGGCGATCGCGTACGCCACGATGCCAAAGAACAGGTACAGGAACATGCAGAAGCATGCGGCAACGAGCCACGGCGCTTGAACGCTCGACATGGCAGCCCAGAACTGCCCCATCTGCCCGGTCACAACCAGATAGACGATATAGCCAACCAGCACGACGCCGATAAAAATGGCACCGCGACGTGCGCCCTTGTTGTCATCACCGCCCGAGGCCTCAACCTCGACCTGGGGCTTAGATATATGCTGAGAGGACTCCGCCATGAGGCTCCTTCTGACCGTCCAAATATCTTGCATATTGTACCCGCAAGGACCACAAGCAGAACGTAAAGCTATGGGCCAAATGGGAATTGCAGATGGTTTGCTCGGAAATAAAAAACCCGAACTTCCGTGGGAAGTCCGGGTCTCTAATTCATGGTAGCCCGTACCAGATTCGAACTGGTGATCTCCGCCTTGAGAGGGCGGCGTCCTAAACCGCTAGACGAACGGGCCACATGACATCTGCACTGCCGTGCTGCGAGGAAATATATTACGGGACAGAAAACGCAAGCGCAAGAAGAAATTCCAAATTGCCGAAAAATTGTCGGCAGGTTATGGAACGCGCAGGTCAGTCGGGTAGTTAATTTGGGACGGGGCTTTTTTAGCTACCTCTGCTGTCAATCGCACAAACCGCTAATGATTC
>DBEXMY010000143.1:0-9199 GCA_048168905.1 Collinsella sp.
ACTGACGGCACCTGGTCAGCCGATCCGCACCGCCCTCGACATGATCATCGCCGGTCACCTGGGCGCCCTTATCTGCGTCGGCGACACCGAAAACGTGCTCGCTGCCGGTAACGACGGCTTCCCGCTCAACATTTCGTTTACTTCGAACCGTCTGTTCGAGCTTTCCAAGATGGACGGCGCCATCGTTATCGATGGCGACCTCACCCAGATCCTGCGCGCCAACTTCCACCTCAATCCCGATCCCTCGCTTGCCACGAGTGAGACGGGCATGCGTCACCGTACTGCCGCTCGCATGTCGGTGCTCACCGATGCCATCGTGATCTCGGTCTCGGCCCGTCGCGCCGTCGTTAACGTGTACGTTCACGGCAAGAGCTACGAGATCCAGCCCGTCACCACCATCATGAGCTCGGTCAACCAGCTCGTCGCCACGCTCCAGACCACCCGTCAGTCGCTCGACCGCTCCTTGCTGCGCCTGACGGCCCTCGAGCTCGACGACTACGTCACGCTCGCCGACATCACCGGCATTTTCTCGAGTTTCGAGATCATGCAACAGGCAAAGACCGAGCTTAAGGATTGCATCGTCAAGCTGGGTAACCAGGGCAAGCTCGTGCAGATGCAGCTTGAGCAGCTCGCGGGCTCCAGCATGGATACCGAATACGACTTGATGATCCGCGACTACGCAAGCGATTCCTCTGAGGCCAACGCCGAGAAGATTCGCGCCGAGCTGAGTCGCATGACGCCTAAGGACCTGTCTGACCCGCAGCACGTGGCGGCAGTTCTGGGCTATGACGACCTGGACGAGGACTCCGTCATGACACCGCTGGGCCTGCGCACGCTTTCGCGCGTGTCCGTCGTGCGCGACGGCGTGGCCGAGAAGATCGTCGACGAGTACGGCTCGCTGCAGGAGCTCATGGATGACATCAGCGAGGATCCGGAGCGCCTGGGCGACTTTGGCGTCAACAACCCTGCCATTCTTGCGGACTCGCTGTACCGCATGAAGGGCACCAAACAGGGGAACGCATAATGGCGCCCGTATGCGCCGTGGTCGTTGCCGGTGGCAGCGGCCAGCGCTTTGGTAACCCCGGTGGCAAGCAACTCGTCAATGTAGCGGGCCGTCCGCTCATGAGCTGGTCCATCCGCGCATTTGACCGTAGCGATAAGGTCGGCCAAATCGTCGTGGTTTGTCCTGCCGAGCGCCGTGCCGAGATGCGCCGCCTGGCCATCGACCCGTTTGACTATGACACGCCCATCAGCTTTGCCGATGCCGGCGATACTCGTCAGGATTCCACCCGCGCCGGCGTGCACGCGGTGCCGGCGGGTTTCGAATATGTCGCTATCCACGACGGCGCCCGTCCGCTCATTACCACCGAGGCTATCGACCACGCTATCGACGTGCTCGTGAACGACCGTGCTCTCGACGGTGTCGTGTGCGGTCAGCCCGCGATCGACACGCTCAAGATCGTCGACGGCGATAATATCGTCGAGACGCCGCCGCGCGAGCTCTATTGGGCAGCGCAGACGCCGCAGATCTTTAGCGTCGATGCTATGAAGCGCGCTCACGCCGCTGCTATCGCTGAGGGCTTTATCGGTACCGACGATTCATCGCTGGTCGAGCGCATGGGCGGACGCGTCCGCTGCGTCCAGAGCCCGCGCGACAACCTTAAGGTTACGGTGCCCGAGGACCTGCGTCCCGTAACCGCGATTCTGCTTGGCCGTATGGCCGAGGGAGAGGATCTTCCCCATGTTCAGTAACCTGCGCATTGGCCACGGCTACGACGTCCACCGTTTGGTGGAGGGGCGTCGATGTATCATCGGCGGGGTCGACATTCCCTACGAGCGCGGCCTGCTGGGCCACTCGGATGCCGATGTGCTCGCGCACGCCTTGGCCGACGCCATTCTGGGTGCCTGCCGCGGGGGAGACATCGGCAAGCTATTCCCCGACACCGATCCTGCCTATGAGGGCGCCGACTCGATGGTGCTGCTTGCCCGCGTGATGGACTATGCACGCGAGCTGGGCTTTGAGTTTGTCGATGCCGATTGCACCATTGCCTGTCAGCAGCCTAAGATCACCCCGCACCGCGATGCCATGCGCGCTAACCTTGCCCATGCCCTGGGCGTTGACGTCGAAAACGTGGGCGTCGCCGCTACCACGACCGAAAAGCTCGGTTGGGAAGGCCAGGGCGAGGGAATCGGCGCCTGGGCCGTCTGCCTGCTACAGAAAACCGTTAAGGAGTAACGAATGCGTATCTACAACAGCGCTACCCATAAAAAGGAAGAGTTCCAGCCCATCGAGTCCGGCAAGGTCCGCATGTACGTGTGCGGCCCCACGGTCTACGACAACATCCACATCGGCAACGCCCGTACGTTCATCAGCTTTGACGTGATTCGCCGCTGGCTCATCGCGAGCGGTTACGAGGTCACGTTCGCCCAGAACCTCACCGATGTCGACGACAAGATCATCAAGCGCGCCAACGAGCAGGGCCGTACCGCCGTCGAGGTTGCGACGGAGTTCTCTGACAAGTTTATCGGCGTTATGCGCGCCGCCAACGTGCTCGATCCCGATGTGCGTCCTCGCGCCACCAAGGAGATCGGCCCCATGATCGCCATGATCAAGACGCTCATCGAGCAGGGCCATGCCTATGCCGCCGATAACGGCGACGTGTACTTTGCCGTGCGCAGCGATCCCAACTACGGCCAAGTCTCGGGCCGCAACATCGACGACCTTATGGTTGGCGCGCGCATCGAGGAGAACGAGGACAAGAACGATCCGCTCGACTTTGCCCTGTGGAAGGCCGCCAAGCCCGGCGAGCCCAGCTGGCCGAGTCCCTGGGGCGAGGGCCGTCCCGGTTGGCACACCGAGTGCGCCGCCATGGTGCATCGCTACCTGGGCACTCCGATCGACATCCACGGCGGCGGCTCCGACCTTGCCTTCCCGCATCACGAGAACGAGTGCGCCCAGGCCACCTGCGCCTGGCACCAGGGCTTCTCCAACACCTGGATGCACACGGGCATGCTGCTGGTAGACGGCGAGAAGATGTCCAAGTCTCTCGGCAACTTCTTTACGCTGGCCGAGGTCCTCGAGCAGCACTCCGCTGCCGCCCTGCGCCTGCTGATGCTGCAGACGAGCTATCGCTCGCCGCTCGACTTTTCTTGGGAGCGCCTGGAGGGTGCCGAGAACTCGCTCACGCGTATCGCCGGTACGGTCGAGAATCTGCGCTGGGCCGCGAACCATGCGACGACCGATGCCGATGAGGCAGCATCCGAGGCGTTTGCCGCCAAGGCCGCCGAGACTCGTGCCACCTTTAAGGAGTGCATGGACGACGACTTTAACACCGCTGGTGCCATGGGTGCCGTCTTTGGCTTTGTGACCGAGTGCAACCAGTATTTGGAGCAGGCGGGCGACGCTGCCGACAAGGCTGCCGCGCTTGCCGCCGCCGACACGCTGGCCGAGCTGCTCGATACGCTTGGCGTTGAGCTCCCCGAGCCCAAGGTCGAGCTGCCGCTGGGTCTGCTGGGCGTTGCCGCCGGTCTGGTTGCCTACACGGGCGACGACGTGGACGAGGCCGCTGCCAAGATTCTCGAGGCCCGTGCCGAGGCCCGTGCCGCCAAGAACTGGGATCTGGCAGATGCCATCCGCGATCAGCTCAAGGACCTGGGCCTCACCATTGAGGATACGGCCGCGGGCACTCGTATTAAGAGTCTCTAGTATTTGTCGACCGTTCGAGGTGCGGCAGATTGCCTTGAAAGAGGAGGGCATAGACCTGGTGGTCATGCCCGACGATTGAAAGGCAAGGTGTCGTGGCTCGGACGGTCGATTCTTGTTCGTTATCTATTTAAGGAGGCCGTTTTATGGCCGACAATCGCAAACGTGCGCCTCGTGGCGGCAAGCAGGCCGCTTCTGGCTCGCGTCCGATTCGCCGCAATGACCGCGCTGCCGCTCCCAAGGGCCAGCGTGATCGCACTCAGGCCGCACGTCCGCAGCGCGATCGCAACCGCGACGCTGGCCAGGCTCCCAAGGGCGAGTTTATCGAAGGTCGTCGTGCTGCCGCCGAGGCGCTACGCACTGGTTTTCCCATCAAGTGCGCGCTCATTGCCGAGGGCGGGGAGCGCGATGCCGCTTTGTCGCGCCTGGTCGACGACCTCAACGCCGCGGGTGTCCGCATTAAGTATGTGCCGCGCGCGCAGCTCGACGCGCTGTCGAGTCATGGCGCCCACCAGGGCATCGCGCTCGAGGTTGGCAACTTTCCCTATGCCGATGTCGCCGATATTCTCGACCGCGCAGGCGAGGGCCCGGCACTTGTCGTGGTGCTCGACCACGTGACTGACGACGGTAACTTTGGCGCCATCGTGCGCTCCGCCGAGGTTGTGGGCGCGGCCGGCGTCATCATCGCCAACAAGCGTGCCGCCGGCGTGACCGTGGGCAGCTACAAGACTTCAGCCGGCGCCGTCATGCATCTGCCTATCGCGCAGGTGCCCAACATCGCCCGTGCGCTTGACGATCTCAAGGCCGCTGGCTTTTGGGTGGGCGGTGCCTCCGAGCATGCCGAAGGTGGTTGCTGGGATGCTCCCTTCGAGGGCCGCGTGGCGCTCGTCATGGGCTCCGAGGGCGACGGTATCTCGCGCCTGGTGCTCGAGAAATGTGACTTTTTGACCAAGCTTCCCCAGCGCGGCATGACCGAGAGCCTCAACGTTGCCCAGGCAACGACGGCGCTATGCTTTGAGTGGCTGCGCCGCAATGCCGGCGAGCTCATGGGGGAGGAGTAGCGCATGTCCAAAAAGAACCGTGCCAAGTCCAAGGCCAAGCGCTTTGGCGAAGGCTCGGCCAAGCCGATTGTTTCGGCCGCGACCTACGGCGTGGGCGGCAATGCGTTTGCGCAGGCCATCGCCGATCCGGTCTCGACGGTGCACTCCAACAAGCCCGAGCTGCTGGTGGTCGACGGTTACAACGTGATCCACTGCACGCCGCGCTACGAAAAGCTCGTATACGACCATTCCGACGATCCGTATTCCAGCGACGTTCACGATATGGCGCGCACCGCCCTCATCAACGACGTCGCTGCCTTTGCCCAGGGCCGCTACGAGGCCGTGATCGTGTTCGACGGCGCGGGCAATATCTCCAGCGAGCGCCCCAACCTGCCGGCCCGCGGCGTGCGCATCGAGTTCTCGCCGACGGGTGTTTCAGCCGATACCGTGGTGCAAAAGCTCTGCATCGAGGCGCGCGAGGAAGGCCGCGCATGCTCCGTGGTATCGAGCGACGGTACGATCCAGGCCGTCGTCATGGGCAAGGGTGTCACGCGCATCTCGAGCCGTATGCTGGTGGACGAGATCAAACAGATCGACAACGACGTGCACGAGGCCGAGGAGGCCCCGCAGATCAAGATGACCCTGGGCAGCCGTCTAAGCCCCGAGGCCCTGGCCAAGCTCAAGGCCCTTCGCGGGAGGTAGGGGAGTTGGCGGGGCAATGCTGCCTCGCTAACTCCATTCAGCGATGTCGATCATTCTTTCGAGGCGCCACGTTAGCGCCTCTTTTAGATAAGGCAGTCTCGCTGCTAGGGCATCGTTTTTAGACAGAATCTCGATTGCCTCGTCAACGAAGCCTTTGAGTTTGTCGCCGTCAAACCAGCCCATGTCCTCGACGAGCAACATTTGTTTGGCGGGGCTTGAATGAAACTGCGCGCTGGTAAAACTGTGCTCTCCTGCCCGAAGCTCCTCAAGAGAGATGTTGCACCAGAGCGATGACCCCGAATCGAAGATGGGGGCTGGTCTGCAGACCAGTGAGTTGACGTTTCGCACGAGGCCGAAGTTGCGCCAATGACGATCGTAGTTGGCGATGATGTCGTCACACACGATCATGCGGTCAAGGGCATCCTTGACGCCTGTCACCCCGAGTTCCTCGCAGTTTGCTACGTATCGCTCGTAGTCGGTTAGTCGTTCATCTGCGTTTGCGTGCTGGTTTACATAGAACGCGGGGACATACTCTTCTTCATCAGTTAAGAAGACATCGCATATGCTCAGGGCGGAAGTGCCCGTGCCCTCGAGCGAGTAAGGCACATAATCGCAGGCGTTTAGGATGCGACGGTGGAGCGCGGTCGCCACCAGCTCGTTATAAGGTTCCTGGTTCAGGTGCGCTCCTGCCTTATGCAGAATTCGACGCTCGCCCTCGCACGTCCAGTACTTTTGAAGATTGCCGTCCGAGGTGTAATCGGGCTTTGCGGCAGCCGCTTTTCCCTCTGGGGCAAAGGGCGCAATGGACAGCGAGACGTCATCAAAGGTGTTATTGAAGAAGTTGATATCCTCCCAGGCGAGATCGGAATCTTGGGGTCTAATCCAATACTGGTCGGATAGGGAGAGGCCGAGATTTCGCTGGACGAGTTCATCGGGAACATCGACTGCGGCTTCTGCAAGCAGGGAGGCTAGCCCAATGCGTGCGAGCGGGATACCGCGGCCGCGCCACCAGATGCGGAAGGAGTCGAGCGATATGGGGCTATTAGGGCCAAATACTCCAATAGGGGCGTGGGCGTAATCGATGTCGGCACCGATGTGGGTAAAGTCTTTTCGCGATGTGCTGTAGACCAGCTGAGCGACTTCGTACGTGCGGTTCATGAGGGTGAACGCGATCTCGCTCTTACCGTGGCCGCGGCGGGGACGTCCCCCCGTTTTGGTCACGGAGCGGAGTCGCGTGTCGACGCTGTCTTTGTCGATGAGCCATACACCAGAAGCCTTGCGGGCGGTCAGCGCGCCGTTCTTAATGAGCTCCTGCACCCTGCGCGGGGTGATGCCGAGCAGCTCGGCGGCTTCCTTGGTAGTAAGCATCACGAAACCCTTCGTCAAAACGAATAGTTTTATATATAGCAATTGTAATTAAAACTATTCGTTCTAACGAATGGTTTTGAGATTGAGGGCGAACCGACAGAAATGAACGGGCCTGGTACCTGTTGTTGCTGGATTTTGCATATTTGTATAACGCCGTGTGGCCTGTTGCGCCCCGTCCGTAATTCCTTTATTCTTAACAGGCTTCGCGCGAAAGCGCCAAGTGTGCCAGTGTGGCGCAACGGTAGCGCAACTGATTTGTAATCAGTGGGTTGCAGGTTCGATTCCTGTCACTGGCTCCATGAGAGTTTCGGGCTCTGTTCCCTTGTGGGACAGGGCCCGTTTCTATTTATGTCTATAAGTCAGCGGGTGTGGTGCCAACCAAGCTTCAGGTTTGTCTCAATCTGTAACACGAAGAGGCTGGAAACCGTTCTAGCTGTTACAGAATGAGACGTAAGCGGGGGTTTCTGCGAAACATCTCGATCTGTAACAGATAGGGGAGGAATAACCCTCTTACTGTTACAGGTCGAGACATAGGCCGGGGCGAGGTTGGTCATCGTCATCGAGCGTGGATTATCGGACACACGAGCGTGGAAAATCTTCCGCCTAGTGAATGAGCGTGGATAATCTGCCACTTTGGATTCGATGGCACGGCAAAGTGGGAGATTATCCACGCTCGATTTCAAACGGAAGAAAATCCACGCTCGATTTTGCCTGGGAAGAGCAATCTTCTGTCTGGGCAGCCCCGATCTCGACCTATATATAGGTGCAAATAAGCTGGTATCGAAGTTCGATACTGAAGGTGTACTCCACTACAGCAAAGTGTTACCTTGGGAAACGTCACCTCAGTATCCAAAACCACTGTCCTTCATATCCAAACTCAATAAAACCGCAGGTCACGGCTATATAGATACGCCCGGCACCGTGTATCTAGAGGTTTTCGTTGACAGCCCCCAAGGTGGCATCGTATTATCTTCTTCGTTCGCGGGGGCGGCGGTCCAAAAGACCAAAGGGCCTGCGGATACTTGAACGATTGGGAGTTTGCCCGAGTGGTTAATGGGGACGGGCTGTAAACCCGTTGGCTCTGCCTACATAGGTTCGAATCCTATAGCTCCCACCCGTCAAGTGCCTGTATAGCTCAGTCGGTAGAGCACTTCGTTGGTAACGAAGAGGTCACCAGTTCAAGTCTGGTTGCAGGCTCCATCCGGCGGTGTAGCTCAGTTGGTTAGAGCACACGGTTCATACCCGTGGCGTCACTGGTTCGAATCCAGTCACCGCTACCATAGGTAACACGGTGGCTTCTCAATAGTATGTTGAGAGGCCACTATGGTATAAAGGCAAAGTCCCGTCCGGGGACGACCTGTTAAGAGGAGGGCTTTATGGCCAAAGAGAAGTTTGAGCGCACTAAGCCGCATGTTAACATCGGCACCATTGGTCACGTCGACCACGGCAAGACCACGCTGACCGCTGCCATCACCAAGGTTCTCTCCGAGACCGAGGGCTGCAAGGCTGACTTCACTGCATTCGAGAACATCGACAAGGCTCCCGAGGAGCGCGAGCGCGGCATTACGATTTCCGTCTCCCACGTTGAGTACGAGACCGCTGCCCGTCACTACGCTCACGTTGACTGCCCGGGCCACGCTGACTACGTCAAGAACATGATCTCCGGCGCTGCTCAGATGGACGGCGCTATCCTGGTCATCGCTGCTACCGACGGCCCCATGGCTCAGACCCGCGAGCACATCCTGCTCGCCCGTCAGGTCGGCGTTCCCTACATCGTCGTCTTCCTGAACAAGTGCGACATGGTCGACGATGACGAGCTCATCGACCTCGTCGAGATGGAGACCCGTGAGCTCCTCTCCGAGTACGATTTCCCCGGCGACGACATCCCCGTCATCCGTGGCTCCGCTCTGGGCGCTCTCGAGGGCGACGCCAAGTGGATGGACGCCATTCGCGAGCTCATGAAGGCCGTCGACGAGTACATCCCGACGCCTGCTCGTAACAACGACCTCCCGTTCCTGATGGCCGTTGAGGACGTTATGACCATCTCCGGCCGTGGTACCGTTGCTACTGGCCGTGTCGAGCGCGGTGAGCTCAAGCTCAACGAGCCCGTCGAGATCGTCGGCATCAAGGATACCCAGAACACCGTCGTTACCGGTATCGAGATGTTCCGTAAGTCCATGGACTTCTGCGAGGCTGGCGACAACGTCGGTCTGCTGCTCCGCGGCATCAAGCGTGAGGACATCGAGCGCGGCCAGGTTCTCTGCAAGCCCGGTTCGGTTACCCCGCACACCAAGTTCACCGGCGAGATCTACGTTCTGACCAAGGAGGAGGGCGGCCGTCACACCCCGTTCTTCGATGGTTATCGTCCTCAGTTCTACTTCCGTAC
>DBEXMY010000144.1:0-7915 GCA_048168905.1 Collinsella sp.
GATTAGTGACAGGAAAAACAGAGAAACCTGAGCCGAAAATCTGGATTCAGTGAAGAGATAATAAACGAATGTGGAATATCTTGGCGCCAAGCGGGCTGTACGGAACTCAAAAAGGGCTCGTGGGGCGGAAAAACGCTGCTACTAAATTGGTAGCAGTACTCATATTTGCCGTTTTTTGCACACGGCACCCTGAGACGGGTGCCCCGGAGCTCCCCGTAGGGGAGCTCCGGGCTTCATGGGGGCACGAATAGTCCGCTCCGACCTGCAAAATCTGTGCTCACGGTGCGAATGACGCCCCTAACCTTAAACTTTAGCTTGAACTTAGCTATAATGCGCTACGTTCCTGCCAGGCTGTGGTTGCGGACGGACAAAATGTCCATCCTAGTCCAAGACAGACGCGGTCAAAGGGATCCACGTAAGCGACCGCGTGCGCGCGGCGCGATCATGGCGCGTCCTAGATGTAAGCCGCACCGTCCGTTCTACTTTCTTTGGGGCAATACCGCCTCGCGGGCGAGCGGGCCAGTCGTGAAGGTGGCTACGGCCTCCCGAGCAAACACCCCGGTGCGCAAGTGTGGGGTCAAATACCAGGTCAGCTGGTGGGAACAACCCGTTATTCCGCGCAACGCACGGATTGTATACGACACAGAAGGCAGGGTAGTGGACATGGTGAGGGGCAGCTTGATGCACGCGGCTCGGTTAGGTGCTGGGACCGCGGCGGTCATTGCCGTATTGGGTTTGAGCGGATGCGCGTTCAACCCACTGTCTACGTTCACGACACCCACGATTGACCAGATCGAGCGCGAGACCGTTACCCCTACGGTGTCGGACGATGCCCTGGTCACTCCCGGTACCCTGACGGTTGCCCTCGATACCTCCGATGCCCCGCAGGCCATGCAGGGCGCCGATGGCAACCTCACGGGCTACGCAGTTGACGCTGCCCGCGCCCTTGCAAGCCGTATGGGCCTTAAGGTTGCCTTCGTCGATGCGTCTTCTGCCGATTCCGTGCTTGGCGACAAAAAGGCCGACATCTTCATTGGCGACATCAATTCCACGGATGGTGATATCAGCACGCTTGGTACTTGCCTGTACGACGCTGCGGCAGTGTTCGGAAAGACGAGCGACGGCGAGTCGCTGAGCGTTTCCACCGAAACGCTTAACACCGCTACCCTGGGCGTTCAGACCTCCTCGGCCTCGCAGGAAGCGCTCGCCAAGCAGAGCATCACGGCCAATCAAAAGACCTTCTCCAACATCAACGAGTGCTTTGAGGCGCTCGAGTCCGGCGAGATCGACTACGTGATTTGCGACTCCACGGCCGGCGGCTACCTTGCGCGCCTGATGAGCCAGATCTCTTACGTCGGCGCGCTCGAGACGCCCTCGACGCTCGGCGTCGCGGGCCTCGCGGCCAACGATGAGCTATGCCGTGCCGTGAGCGATGCCCTCGACGGTATCACGGTCGATGGCACGCTCGAGGCGGTCCACTCCGTCTGGTACGGTACGATGCCCTATGACCTCACCACCAAGACGGTCTCGGGCGCCGACGTGCAGTCGACCGACACCGGATCCAGCGAGTCCGCATCCTCCGATTCGAGCAGCGAGGGTGCAAACTCCGAGGACAAATCGTCCAGCCAGGAAGCCACCATCACCGACGACGACATTAACAAACTCAATAGCTAGTTATTGCTAGGGGTGGCGTCTCCCATGCGCTAGGAGAGAGGCCTCTTCACGGTTTCAACACGCATTGCCGGGCTTTCCCAACAGGGGGGCCCGGCTTTTTCGTTTCCATAAAACCAGCAGGTCAAATACGTTTTTTAGGTGCAAAACCAAAGTCGTCGTTGCTCTCCCATAGCGCACTTTGCCACAGAAAAGTGCGAGACTTCGGTATGCGGTATCAAGCAATCGTTATTCGGGTCTTTGGGAATCCGCGTGATTAAATGCACGGCAATGGGTACATAGCCAGTACAGTAAGTCCCCGAGGCAGATTGGAGCCACGTATGGATATCAAGGTTTCTGGACGCAAGACGACGGTAACCGATGCTCTGCGTGCGCATGTGGATGAGAAGATCGGCGAGGCGCTCAAGGTTTTCGATATCGAGCCCATGACGGTCGACGTTGTACTTCGCTATGAGAAGAACCCCTCGAACCCCAACCCGGCAATCGTCGAGGTTACGGTTCGTGCCCGCGGTTCGGTGATTCGCGTTGCCGAGCACGGTGCGGATATGTACGCCGCCATCGACCTCTCCGCCGATAAGGTCACCCGCCAGCTGCGCAAGTTCAAGACCAAGGTCGTGGACAACCGCCAGGGCGGTGCCAGCGCAGCGGATGTCGCGCCGGTCGAGCGCGTCGAGGATCTGGCCGACCTGCTGCTGCCCGAGGAGGAGGACGACCTGCTCGTCCGCGAGAAGGTCATCGATGTCACCCCGATGACTGAGGAGCAGGCGCTGGTGCAGACCGATCTGCTGGGCCACGACTTCTACGTGTTCGAGAACGCGACGACTGGCCTCATCAATGTGGTGTATCACCGTAAGAATGGTGGATATGGCATCATCAAGCCCCGTATCGAAACACTTGACGAGTAAAATACGTTAACTTGCATGAGTTAACGGTTGGCGGCCATCCCATGCGGATGGCCGCCTTTTTACGTAAGGAGTCGCTTTGATGGACAAGGCTGCATCTACCGGCCATTCTGACCGCTGCCGCATCGTCGTCGATACCTGCTGCGACTTTAGCCCCGAGGTCGCCGCGAACCTCGATGTCGATATCCTGGGTTTCCCCTTCATTATCGATGGCGAGGAGCGCACGGACGATATCTGGTCGAGCATGAGCCCTAAGGAGTTCTACGACCGCATGCGCGCCGGCGCTCGCGTGTCTACCTCCGCCGTGTCGCTCGGTCGCTATATCGAGTTCTTTACCGAGTGCGCCAAAGAGGGCACGCCCACGGTCTACCTGTGCTTTACCTCGGCGCTGTCGTCGAGCTACAACTCCGCGTGCCAGGCGGCGGACGCCGTGCGCGCCGAGTATCCCGATTTTGAGCTCTACGTGGTCGACAATGCTCTGCCCTGCGCGACCGGCGCGCTCTTGGCGCTCGAGGCCGTGCGCCAGCGTTCGGCGGGACTGACCGCCAAACAGCTGGTCGATTGGGCAAACGAGGCAAAGACCTATGTCCACGGCTACTTTACGCTCGAGAGCTTTGACGCACTGGCCGCCGGCGGCCGCATTCCGCCCGCGGCGGCACAGCTCACGGCAAAGCTCGATGTCAAGCCCGAGCTCTCCTACGACCTTGCCGGCTCGCTGTCGCTGATCGGCGTCAACCGCGGCCGCAAGAAGGCGCTCAAGTCCATCCTCAAGTCGTTCCGCGAGAACTACGTGCCCGATCGCACCATGCCCATCGCCATCATGACGGCCGATGCCGAAAAGGATGGTGACTGGCTCGAAGCCGCCATCCGCAAGGAGGAGGGTTGCGCCGACGTCACGATCATTCGCTGCTCCGTGGGTCCCACCATCGGCTCGCACGTGGGCCCCGGCATGGTGGGCTGCGCGTTTTGGGGTAAGAACCGCGCCGACAAGGCGTCGCTTTCCGACCGTATCGCCCGCCGCGTGCGCGGTCAGTAGGCAAGCGCTGCGTCCGTAATCGCCCTCGACTCACAGCCCAAACGCTGGCACCGAGTATTCAACCTGGTAACAACACCCAACCCAAAAGGAAAGGTTTCATGGCAAACAAGCTCTCCGTCGCATTCATTGGCACCGGAATCATGGGTGCCCCCATCGCCGGCCACATTCTGGACGCCGGCTATCCCGTCACGGTCAACAACCGCACCAAGTCCAAGGCGGCGTCGCTTATCGAGCGCGGCGCCGTCTGGGCAGATACGCCGGCCGATGCCGCGGCGAACGCCGATGTCGTCTTTACCATGGTGGGCTATCCCTCCGAGGTCGAGGCACTCTACCTGGCGGGCGACGGCCTGCTCGCGTGCACCAAGCCGGGTGCGGTCTTGATCGACCTCACCACGAGCTCGCCCGAGCTTGCCCGTGACATTGCCGAGGCCGCCCAGGTTTCTGGTCGCATGGCGTTTGACTGCCCCGTCACCGGCGGCGAGTCGGGCGCTATCGCCGGTTCGCTCACGGCTATCGTGGGTGCTACCGAGAACGACATCGCGCCGGTCCGCGACATCCTTGCCACCTTTGCGGCCAACATCTGCTGCTTCGATGGCGCCGGCAAGGGCCAGGCTGCCAAACTCGCCAACCAGGTGTCGCTGGGCGCCTGCATGGTCGGCATGGCGGACGCCATGGCATTTGCCGAGCTGAGCGGTCTTGACCTGGAGAAGACCCGCCAGATGATCCTGGGCGGCACCGGCAAGTCCGGCGCCATGGAGAGCCTGGCGCCCAAGGCGCTCGACGGCGACTACAAGCCCGGTTTTATGGTCGAGCACTTCATTAAGGACCTGCGCCTGGCGCTCGCTTACGCCGACGATCGCGAGCTCGCGCTGCCCGGTGCCGACGTGGCCTTTACGCTCTACGATATGCTCGACGCCATCGGTGGCGCCAAGCTGGGCACCCAGGCCGTCACGGTCCTCTATAAGGAGGAGGCCGACGCCATCGCCGCCGGTCTGGACTGGTCGCAGTATCGTCCCGAGGAGCATGGCGCTCACGAGGAAGGCTGCGGTTGCGGCGAGCATGACGACGATCACGAGTGCGGTTGTGGCCACCACCATGGCGAGGACCACGAGTGCTGCGGCGGCCACGGTCATGACGACGGCCACGAGTGCTGCTGCGGCCACCATCACGGGGAGCAGCGCCTATGAGCTTGACGTTCGTGGTGCTTGCGCTGGTGCTCTTTCTCTTTGCGATCTACATCGGCTTTTTGTGCGGCCAGTGGGCGTGCGAAAAGCGCGTCATCACCAAGCGCGACTACTGGATTGCCAACTTTGCGGGAGCGGCGGCAGTCGTCCTGCTGACCTGGGTGTTCTCACTGTTCCCGCTGGTGCAGTTTGCGCCGATCGGCTGGCTCGGCGGCTTTATCGCCGGCCTTAAGATGAGCTTTGGCGAGTCTGTGGGTCCGTGGTGCAAGCACGACGAGGTCTTTAACGTCAACAAGGCTCACCGCGCCGCCGCCGACGCGGGCGACGCCGAGGAGCGCCGCCGCGCACGTCGCAATGGCGCGGCCGACCGACAGCTCATCTCGGTCACCGATGACAGTAAGGGTGCTGGCAAGCACGCTAAGAAATAGTAAGAAGAGGTAACTATGGCAGAAAACAAAGACGAACAGCTCACCGACGAGGAGCTGGCACAGCTTCAGCTGGCAGAGGAGAACGAGAACGCTGTCGACCGCCTGGTCCAGGAGCTCGGCTGCCCCACGCGCCGTATCCGCCAGTTTGCCGCCCGCGTGCTGCACCTGCTTGCCGAGCGCGATCCGCAGCGCGTCGTGCCCTGCGTGCCCGCGCTGATCGAGGCACTTGACCGCCCCGAGGCTCAGACCCGCTGGGAGGCCCTCGATGCTCTGACGGCGCTCGCCACCACCTGCCCCGAGCAGCTGGGCGATGCCTTTGAGGGTGCCGAGACCGCACTGTTCGACGAGATCTCCTCCACGCTGCGCTATGCTGCCTTCCGCCTGCTGTGCGTGTGGGGCGCCACGAGCGTCGAGCGTTCGCGCGAGGCTTGGCCCATCCTGGACGAGGCCATCCAGTGCTACCACGGCGACCTCGAGTATCGCGACATGCTCGGTTGCCTGTACGAGTTTGGCCAGGGCGAGATTGACGCCGAGGTCGCCGAGAAGCTCGCGCTGCGCCTTAAGTTCGACGCCGAGAACGGCAAGGGCAGCTATCTCAAAGCCCGTTCGAGCGAGATTTGCGAAATGCTTGTTAAACGCTTTGACCTTGATCTCTCCAAAAAGAAGAAGCGTGCTAGCGTTAAAAAATCTGACGACGCCGAAAACGAGGAGTAACAGATTATGGCGCACGATGTAGTCCTGATTCCCGGTGACGGTATCGGTCCCGAGATTACGCAGGCCATGCGCCGCGTGGTCGAGGCCACCGGTGTCCAGATCAACTGGAACGTCCAGGAGGCCGGCGCCGGCGTCATGGACGAGTTTGGCACGCCGCTGCCCCAGCACGTGCTCGATGCGGTCGCCGAGACCAAGGTTGCCATCAAGGGTCCCATCACCACACCGGTCGGCACGGGTTTCCGCAGCGTTAACGTGGCCCTGCGCAAGCACTTCGACCTGTACGCCTGCGTGCGCCCCTGCCTGTCGCAGCCGGGCGACGGCTCGCGCTTCCGCGATGTCGACCTGGTTATCGTGCGCGAGAACACCGAGGACCTCTACGCCGGCATCGAGTTCGATGAGGGCGCTGCCGAGGTCGAGGAGCTCTCGCAGCTCGTCGAGCGCTCGGGCCAGAAGACCTTCGCCGCTGATTCCGCCATTTCAATTAAGCCGATTTCCATCGCCAAGAGCCGCCGCATTGTGGAGTATGCCTTTGAGTATGCCCGCCGCTGCGGCCGCAAAAAGGTGACGGCCGTGCACAAGGCCAACATCATGAAGGCGACCGACGGCCTGTTCCTGCGCGTGGCGCGCGAGGTGGCCGCCAACTATCCCGATATCGAGTTCAACGACAAGATCGTCGACGCCACCTGCATGGGTCTGGTCCAGAACCCCAACGACTTCGATGTCCTGGTGCTGCCCAACCTGTACGGCGACATCGTGAGCGACCTGTGCGCCGGCCTGGTGGGCGGCTTAGGCATGGCCCCCGGCTCCAACATCGGTGCCGACTGCGCCATCTTTGAGGCTACGCACGGCTCCGCGCCCGATATCGCTGGTCAGGATATCGCCAACCCCACGGCCGAGATCCTCTCTGCTGCGATGATGCTCGATCACCTGGGCGAGAACGACGCGGCCAATCGCATTCGCGCCGCCGTCTCTGCCACGCTCGACGAGGGCGAGCAGGTTACCGGTGACGTGCGTCGTGCCCAGACCGGCTCCGTTGAGGGCGCTGTGGGTACGCAGGCCTTTGCCGATGCCGTTATCGCTCACCTGGCCTAAGGCATGCACGCTGCAAACGCCTAAATAGTACTTAAGTGTTTGCGTATAACCTAAGAATCAATACGCCCGGCGCTCTGTCGGGCGTATTCTATTGCGGACTATGTTTCCTAACAAGGAGTAACTGATATGGGTCTGATTCAAAAGAAGGACGAGAAGGACGAGATCGACGGCATCCAGATCATCGAGCGCGGCGAAGGACCCGACGGTGATGAGGACGAGAAGATCGATCTGGTCGCCGGTACGTCTGCCGAGCACATTGCTGCCGGTACGACGGCCGAGGAGGAGGACGCCCGCCTGGAGGCTCAGATTGCCGCGGATGCCGCTGACGAGAATCTGATGCCCGAGGAGCAGGACGAGGACGACGACTCCGACGAAGACGACCATACATCCAAGCACAAGAAGACGATGATTGCCGCCTTTGTGGTCGCTATCGTGATCGCTGCGGTGGTCGGCTTCTTTATCGGCAACGGTGGTTTTGGCGGCAAGGGTGTTGGCTCGGCGACCCTCACCGAGGACCAGCTCGATTCGACCGTGGCAAGCTATAGCTACAACGGCAAGAAGAGCGACATCACCGCGCGTGAGGCCATCGAGAGCCAGTACAGCCTTGATACCGTCAAGGATAGCGATGGCAACTACACCGCTCCTTCTGCCGACGTCATCCTGTCCTATGTGCGCAACAAGATCCTGCTCGACGCTGCCGAGGACGAGGGCATCACCGTCTCTTCTAAGGAGATGAAGAAGTACGCCGAGGATTCCATCGGCACTTCGGACTACAAGACCATGGCCAAGCAGTATGGCGTGTCCAAGGACCAGGCCAAGCAGATCGTCCGTCAGTCCGCGACGCTGCAGAAGCTCTACAAGAAGAAGGTGGGCGATAGCTCCGCAAGT
>DBEXMY010000145.1:0-2761 GCA_048168905.1 Collinsella sp.
TGGCGATGTTACCAGCGGCCCCACTTCATTTCGTTCCAGTATGTACGGCTAGTCCTCGAGCAGGTCCTCGATAAAGCCGACGCGGTAGTTTTTGAAGATGACCTCGCCGCCGTCTTGCGTGGCGTCCAGATCGACATCGCCCATGATGCCAAAATCGTGGTCGCCATCCTCGTCGGCAAAGATCTGGTGCACGTGCCATACGTGCGCGGTCTTCTCGTCGGACTCATCGATGGAAAACATCGCGGCGCTGCGGGCATTTCCGTCGGTGAGGATTTCCTCGTGCTGCTCGTGGTAAGCGTCGAGTGCTTTTTGCCAGCGGATCTCGCTCATGCCCCAGTTGTCGTCGAGCTCGCCCAGGTCGCGAACGTGCTCGCGGGCGGCAAGGGTCACGCGGCGGAAGAGCGCGTTGCGCACCAACAGCGTGCAGCCGCGACGGTCCGCCACGACCTCGTCGATGCCCTGCGGCGGCGCAGCATCGAGGGCTGCCGGGTTGCCGGCGTTCTCCCACTCGTCCACCAGGCTCGAGTCCACCGAGCGCACCACAAAGCCCAGCCACGAGATAATGTCGCGCAGACGCTCGTCGCGCTTCTCGATGGGTACGGTGCGGTCAAGTGAACGGTAAGCCTCTGCCAGGTAGCGCAGCAGAATGCCCTCGGAGCGGGCGATTCCGAGCTTTTGGATATAGCCCTTAAAATCGCTCGCGCTTTCCAGCATATCGCGCAGGACGCTCTTGGGAGAGAGCTGGTAGTCGTTTGCCCAGGGCACTTCCTGGCAGTACTTGTCAAAGGCGGCGTCGAGCAAATCCTCGAGCGGCTTTTCGTACGTGACGTCTTGAATGCGCTCCAAGCGCTCCTCATACTCGATGCCGTCAGCCTTCATTTCGGCCATCGCGCGGTCGCGCGCGGCGCGCTCCTGTGCGCGCAATACCTGCTTGGGGTCCTCGAGCGTAGCCTCGACCATCGAGATCAGATCCATGGTATAGGTCTCACTCTCGGGGTCGAGCAGCTCCAACGCGGCAAGCAAAAATGGCGAGAGCGGCTGGTCGAGCGCAAAGTCTTCGGGCAGGTCGACCGTCAGCGCATAGTCGATGTCTGGTGCGGCGTCAGTCGGGGCGTCAGGCGCGGGCGGCACCTCGGTGCGAACGACGACGCCGGAATCGATGAGCGTGGCGAAGATTTCGTCGGCGCGAACCTCGAGCTTAGCCTTTTCCTCGGAAGTCTGCAGGCTCGTCTCGATGAGGTCGTGTACGCGGGCTCGGGCATCGCCGCCCTGCTCGACCACGCTAATCACCATGGAGTGCGTGATGCGCAGGCGCGGCTTGAGCGTCTCGGGCTGCGTCTCAATCAGACGCTCAAAGGTCTGCTTGTTCCAGGTGACAAAACCCTCGGGGGCCTTTTTCTTTTTAATCTTACGGAGCTTTTTGGGGTCGTCGCCCGCCTTGGCCATGAGCTTGGCGTTCTCGATCTCGTGCTCCGGGGCCTCGGCGATTACCATGCCCTCGGTATCGAAGCCCGAGCGGCCGGCGCGACCGGCAATCTGATGGAACTCGCGGGCGCGCAGGCGACGCATCTTGTAGCCGTCGAACTTGGTGAGCGCGGTGAGCACCACGGTGTGGATGGGTACGTTGATGCCGACGCCGAGCGTATCGGTGCCGCAGATGACGGGCAGCAGGCCCTGCTGCGCCAAGCGCTCGACCAGCAGGCGATAGCGCGGCAACATGCCAGCATGGTGCACGCCGACGCCGCAGCCGAGCAAGCGCTTGAGGATCTTGCCAAAGGCCGTGGAGAAGCTCGTTCCCTTTGCCGCTTCCTTGATGGCCTCACGCTGCTCCTTGCTGGCGATGCCAAAATTGGCGAGCGACTGCGCAGTCGCAAGGGCGGCATCCTGGCTAAAGTGCACGATATAGAGCGGGGCCTCGCCGCGGCGCATGGCGAGCTCGACCGTGCCCTCGAGGGAGGTCGTCACATAGTCGTAGCTCAGCGGAACAGGACGCGGGGCGTCGACAACCAAGTCGCAAGCAGCACCGGTGTGCTCCTCGAGTGAGGCGGCGATGGCAGTGACATCGCCGAGCGTGGCGCTCATGAGCATGAATTGCGTGTGGGGCAGGGTGAGCAGCGGCACCTGCCAGGCCCAACCGCGGTCGGGGTCGGCAAAGTAGTGGAACTCGTCCATGGCTACGCAGCCCACGTCGGCATCTTCGCCCTCGCGCAGTGCGTCGTTGGCAAGGATCTCTGCCGTGCAGCAGATGACGGGCGCCTTGGTGTTGATATGCGTGTCGCCGGTGATCATACCGACGTTATCGCGGCCGAGCACCTGTACCAGATCGAAGAACTTTTCGCTGACCAGGGCCTTGATAGGGGCCGTGTAATAGCAACGCTTGCCCTGCGCCATGCCCATAAAGAGCATGCCCAGCGCGACGAGCGATTTACCCGATCCGGTCGGTGTTCCCAAAATGACGTGATCGCCGGCGGCCAGGTCCATGAGGGCCTCTTCTTGGTGGTCCCACAGCTCAATACCGCGATCGCTCGTCCATTCAAAGAAGCGTTCGAAGGCTTGATCGGGCGTGAGCCACGGTTCGGGCTCGCTGCCGTCCTCGGGCTCCCACCAGGTGGGGGAGAGCGCGCCGAGCGAGCCAAACTCGGCTTCGGTTCCCGTGCCGCCCGAGAATGAGCTGGCGGCGCCGGCGCCGGAGACTGTGCTGGCGGCGGTATCTGTCGTGGTCTGTGCCATGTGGTTGCTTTCTCTCGCGATTGTCCGCCAA
>DBEXMY010000146.1:0-9162 GCA_048168905.1 Collinsella sp.
CCCGAGAAGCCGCCACCGCCGCCGCTCGAGCTATCGGAACTCGACGCCAGCTCACGGATGGTCTCGTGATACACGTCATCGAATGAATCGAGCGGGGACTCGGTACCGTAATGATGGTAGTACCACCAGTAGCAGGGATAATTGTCATAGAAGCCGTCGGCCTCGCGCACCTCGGGCGGCACGGCCTCGGCAAGCTGACGCAGCACTTCCTTGGAAACGCCCAGCGCCACGCCCATCACCAGCAGCTTGTTCCACAGCACCAGATCGCCGGGGACGGCTTCCTTTAGACGCGTGAAGTCCTCGAGCCAATGCTTAAGTGCCTTGCAGCGAGCCGCCACCTCGGCGCCCTCCGGCGTAAAGCGGCGGAACGTAAGGCCCACGCCGATACCCACCAGCACAATCGGCACCGAGATAACCGCGGCGGTAATGTTCGCCTGTGCGCCATCGGTAAAGAAGATGGATCCCACGGGAACAAAGGCAATCAGGATACCAAGAACCAGGCAAAACACCATTGCAACAATGCCGTCCGAGGCAACGTACTCGCTATCGGCCAGCTTGCCCTTAACGGTGTTCTGATAGTCCTCGAGCTTATCACCCACGGGTGTAGCGTGCTGCTTGACGTAGTGCTGCAGCTCGTCGAACGTGCGCGAACGGTCACCGTTCTCGTCAGGCTTAGCACCGGCAAAGAAGACCTTGAGCACCATGTGGTCAATGCCCTTGGCCGACTTCCAGCCCGCATCACTCACCGTCACGCGATACGTCTGCTCTTCTTTTTCACGCCCCAACAGACCCTTCTTGGCCTTGGTCACGGTCGCCTGCTCCAGCTTGATCACACGGTCGTCGGTGAGCTTCATAAGCGTGGCGATATATGCCTGATCGGGCACCTCGTTCCAGCTCATGAGGGCCGAAAGCACGGCGGGATGGTCGGCCGAAGGCACATCGCGGAAATATTCGTCCTGGAAAAACGGCTTGGGCTTGGGCTTGCGCAGCTTGAGCATAACGATTGTGCCGGTAAAGGCCACCGCCGCAACAACACTTAGCACGGCAAGTGCATTGGCAATCATGCGAGCGTGAGCGCGGCGGGCGTTAGCTTCGTCGGCCCATTCCTTCTCTTCGCTCAGGATCGTTGACATGCGCTCTTCGCCCGAAGCGGCAAGCTGCGGCACCCAGTCGCTAGGGAAGGCGATGCGTGCCTCGGCGAATTCGCCCTGATGCACGCAGGGAATGGTATAGGTGACCATGGGTTCGTCCGCATCGAGCGATACATCGCCCGTCAGCGGGCCGTGGCCCCATGCGCGGAAGTTATCGCCCTTGACGGCCGCCGTCCCGGCAGCGGCATTTGCGAAGTACACTTCCATCTCAACGTCATCGGAGTCCGCGGACCAGCCGTCGCCCACAAACTTCCAGTAGAGCTCGGCGGTATCGGCCCAGTTCATGACCGCACCGGTCATGGTGTAGCTCACGTAATAGATCGCGCTGTCGCCGCTCTCGTGGGGGCTGAACACCTTAATCCTTACGCCGTCACCGGTCTGCTCGACCGTGTAGACGCCAGAGTCGCCCTTGTTCGCGCTATCGACTTTGTTAAACGCGGTGTCCTCTTCCTCGACACTCAGCACGTCGACGCCCGCCGTGCCGCCCTGCTGGTTGGAGCCCGTATTGATCTCCCAAAACACGCCGTTGATGTCGTCGTCGAAATCAAACTGGCGTCCCTCGACAACGGTCAGCGATCCATCGGCCTCGACCGTGGCACTGATATAGGTCTGGGTCATGGAGTAGCCGTCGGCGTGCGCGGCGACAGGCAGCAGCAACAACGCAAGCGTGACGAGCACGCAGACGGAAGCGAATCGCGCAAACAGGTGGCGCTGCCGGCTGACTTTGGCGGCGAGGGTGTTCATAGGTACATCCTTTGTCTGTAAAACCAACAGCGCCATTGTCCCACGTTTGCGGGTACGCATGGCGAACATCTAGGCGACCGGAGCGCCAAACGGGATGAAAGTCACACCAGCACCCCGGCAGCTAGTCATTGGGGACGTTCTTAAATGACTAGTCATTAGGGACACCCTTGGCATAGCCCGCCCCGGCAATAGATACCACTTCACAGCTCCGTCACAGGTGTAGCGGCTTTGTGTGGGCGCGGCACGCGCTGATTGAGCCGCCAGCCGAGGGGCATAAAGCAGTTGAGCGAAAACGGTTTGCCCCTTTGCCGTTCGCTCGAGGATCATGTCCCCCTTTTCCGCGGAAACCCCGGCAGTTGCGAAGAGCTGCCGGGGTTTCTATCGTTTGTGAGGCTAAGTCGGTACGCAGCGATCGAGACCTTGAGCCGCAAACCCACCGTGCGCAATGCGTACCGCCGCCAACTTGTGAGCGCAGCAACGCCTTCCCTGCCAAGCCCCGCGCTATACTCGTCCGCATGGATATCAACGCACGCAACATAGCAACACACGCCGCGGACGCACCAGCAACGGCAGCGCCCACCCCCGTCGTGGGCCGCTTTGCCCCGTCGCCCTCGGGCCGCATGCACTTGGGCAACGTGTTCAGCTGCCTGTGCTCGTGGCTTTCGGCCCGCAGCCAAGGCGGCAGCATCGTGCTGCGCATCGAGGACCTGGACGATCGCTGCAAGCGCCCGGAACTTGCCACTCAATTGATTGACGACCTGGCCTGGCTGGGACTGGAGTGGGACGAAGGCCCCTACTACCAGCACGATCGCCTGGATCTGTACGAGGACGCCCTGCGTCAGCTGCAAGACGCCGGCCTCACCTATCCCTGTTTTTGCACGCGTGCCGAACTCCACGCCGCGAGCGCGCCGCACGCGAGCGACGGCACGCCCATCTACCGCGCCGCCTGCCGAGACCTTTCTGCCGAGGAGGTTGCCCGCCGCAGCGCCCTGCGCGCTCCGGCCACGCGCCTGCGCGTACCCGCCGTCGACGACCTCGCAAACGATGTGATCGAATTCGTGGACCGCACGTATGGAGCCCAATGCGAAGCACTCGCCACCGAATGCGGCGACTTTTTGGTGCGCCGCGGCGACGGCGTTTTTGCCTACCAGCTAGCCGTGGTGGTCGACGACGCTGCCATGGGCGTCACCGAGGTCGTGCGCGGATGCGATCTGCTGGGCTCCACGCCGCGCCAAATCTACCTGCAGCATTTGCTGGAACTTCCCACGCCGCACTACGCGCACATTCCGCTGCTCATGTCGCCGGATGGCCGCCGCCTTTCCAAGCGCGACCGCGACCTGGACCTGGGCGAGCTCCGCACCCGCTTTGGCGCGCCCGAGGCACTACTGGGCTGGCTCGCCGGGCAAACAGGCATCGCGCCGGACGCCACACCGCGCTCTGCCGAGCAGCTGGTCGAGCACTTTAGCTGGGATGTTATCCGCACGCATCGGGAAAACATCACTGTAACGGTCGAGTAGCCAGCCACCCCGCCCCTACGCGACATCCCAGGGCTGGAGTTCGTCGCCCAGGCGGACAATACAGTCGTAGAGCACGGTGTGGCACTCGGCTGGGTTGGCGTCACGATGAAAATGCCCGTAGTACCAGCGCTTGTAGTCCAAGTGGTCCTCCAGCTCGTCGAAAAACGTGGTGAGTCGATCGACATCGGGATAATTCCAGCCAGGTGCCGGGTAAAGCGTGGGCGAAAGCATGCGCGTGGAGCAGGTATGGGTGATCGCATAGTCGACCTTCCAACCCACGCTGTCGAGCTTTGCCCGCGCCTCCTCAAAGTTGCGCTCGTCCGGCAGCTCCTGCGGCCACCAGCTGGAATACGGAATGCGGTATTCCTTATCCACGCTCGTGGCGCCGCCCATGGTAAAGATCGTTGAGCCGTCGAGCTCAAAAACCTCACCGCGCGTCAGGCGTCGGATGGGCGAGGTGTCCGACAGACGCTGCGTCAGGCCGCCGTGCCACAGCTCCATGGGGCGCTCCGACCAGTGATCGAAACGCTCGTGGTTGCCGTCGACAAACAGCACGGTATAGGGGCGCGACTCCAGCCAGGCGATGTCGGCACATTCCTCGGCAGAGAAATCCCACGGAAAGCCAAAGTCGCCCGCGATGATGAGATAGTCGTCACTTGTCAGACCATCCCCAAGATCCCAGTCGCGAAGCTTTTGCATGTCGACGCCGCCGTGAATATCGCCCGTCACATAGACCGTCATCGGATCACCACTTCCCTGTAAGTCGCTAGCCCACATTCTGCACGATCACTAAGTCAACCGTTCCAGCCCTTCCATCCTTTGGGACCTACCCCTCGCTCTTCCATCCAAACGGGTCAAACACCCAAAAGATCAGATCGAGCACGCCGCCGGTCATCGTGGCGCCGGCAAGAGCCATGCAAACATGCAGAAAGCTGGCACTTCGGAGCACGTCGAACGGCCCCAGAACAGCCAGCAGCGCGACCGCTGCGCCGGCTACGCACAGCGCGAGGCACGGCCCCGCGTCCTTTACGCACTTCTTTGCGAGATGCTTTGCGTTGTCACTCATCGGTATCGAACTCCTTAGAGGGTCGTTGTTCAGACGCATGCCGCCGCGGCAGAGCGGGGCGGCAGGGTAAGTGTCACATGCTGTGCGGACATCAATGGAGAAACCGCCTGCTCGACCAACCTTTGACGCCGTTTTGCACCGGCACCACATCCCCCGCTATCGTGGTCTAATACTTTTCCCACCGCTACCCAAAAACTCATCCAACGTTAATCTTGGCTCAAGAATCGCTTAATCTATAACCTGCACTATAGAGTTCGACCAAGGGCGGGGCGGCGCCGCGCAACGCAGGCCGCCGAACGCAACGCTCGCGCCCGGGTAGATCGCCCGGCGTCGCGCCCATCGAACGAAAGGACAGGTCATGGACGACCTCGAAAAAGTTGAAACCATCCGCACCAAGTGCAACGTGAGCTACACCGATGCCAAAGCCGCGCTCGACGCCGCCGACGGCAACGTTTTGGACGCCATCATTTGGCTCGAGTCGCAAGGCAAGACCCAGACCACGTCGGCGCACGCCGCCACCGAGTCCGCGCCGGTCGACGAACCCTCGGCCGAGATGGTCGCCGCGCAGGCCGCCTACGAGAAGTCGAGCGAAAAGACCGACTTCTCCAAGAAGATGGACAGCGTGTGGGAGTACCTCAAAAAGCTCTTCCGCCTGAGCCTGGACACCAAGTTTATCGCCACGCGCCGCGATGCAATCATCCTCAACATCCCCATCCTGATCCCCATCATCGCCCTGTTTGCCTGGGGCGCCACGATATGGCTGATGCTGATCGGCCTGTTCTTTGGCATGCGTTACCGCATCGATAGCGACGGCGACGTGCCCGGCAGCATCAACAACCTTATGGATCACGCCGCCGACGCCGCGGACGACATCAAGCAAAATCTGAACGACGACAAGTAATCGCAAACGGGGGCACGCATGGCACGGATCCTGATCGTAGAGGACGAGGAGAAAATCGCCCGCTTTGTGACGCTCGAGCTGGAGCACGAGGGCTACCAGGTGGAACACGCCGCCGATGGCCGCACCGTCGTGGACCTGGCGCTGGAGCGCAACTACGATCTTATTCTGCTCGATGTGCTGTTGCCGCAGCTCAACGGCATGGAGGTCCTGCGGCGCGTCCGCAAGCACA
This sequence comes from Collinsella sp., assembly GCA_048168905.1. Taxonomy (GTDB): domain Bacteria; phylum Actinomycetota; class Coriobacteriia; order Coriobacteriales; family Coriobacteriaceae; genus Collinsella. Next base: position 5,609 of record DBEXMY010000146.1, read on the forward strand.
AGGATGTGCCGGTGATAATGGTCACCTCGCGCGATGCCGTGATGGACAAGGTGGCCGGGCTCGATGCCGGCGCCGACGATTACCTGACCAAGCCGTTTGCGATTGAGGAGCTGTTCGCACGGATCCGCGTGGCGTTGAAGCGCTCGGAGGCCGTGCGGGCGGCTTCGGGCGTTGGCGGCATCGGGACGGGCGCGGTAGGCGGCACGGGTGTCGGCGCCACTGCGATGCCCCCGGTCAGTGACTCGACCCAGGTTTCCGCCTCGCTCTCCCCCGCCACGCTCGCCGTGGGCTCGGTTGCGCTCGACCCCGACCGCCGCGAAGTCACGGTCGGCGGCTCGCCCATTGCGCTCACGGCCCGCGAGTTCGATGTCCTCGCCCTGCTTATGGCGCATGCCGAGACCGTGCTCACGCGCGAACGCATCGCGCACGAGGCGCTGGGCTACGAATACATGGGCGACACCAACAACGTCGACGTGCACATCGCGCATCTACGCGCCAAGATCGAGGACGCCGGCGGCGCCCGCATCATCCAGACCGTGCGCGGGGTGGGCTATGTCTGCCGCGCGTAACGCCGAGGCCAAGCGCGTCACCTCCATCGCCCGCGCCATCAACTGGAGCTATATGTGGCGCCGCCTGATGAGCTACGTCTGGCTCGATCTGTTGCTGGTGGTGATTGCGGCGGCGATCCTCGTCTATGGATACAACCAGACACTGCCCGACAGCGCGTTTACCGCAGGATGGATCCCCGGCGCCACCGTTCGCGGCATGTCGCTGAAGCCCGCGCGCGGCTGGGACCTGACAACGCTCACCTATACCGTCGAGCTTGCGCGTACCACCAAGACCTTCCCCCTCGCGCAGGACCTCATCGCACTTTGGCCCCTCTATATCGTTGTTGTAGGTTGGCAGGTCATCAGCATGCTCGATATGCTCGGCGGCGCTCGCCGTGTGCGCCGCACCATGGCGCCGCTCAACGACCTGGCCCTGCGCGTGGACGAGCTCGGCCGCATGCAGCTCTCCGGCGGCAAGATGGAAACGCTGGAGCAAGCCATCGAGCGCGCGAGCGTCGACTCGCCGAGCGTCACCACCGGCGACGCCGACCTGGCAAGCATCGAGGTCGCACTCAACCGCCTGCTGCGCCAGATGCAAGAGGCCAAGCTGCAGCAGATGCGCTTTGTCAACGATGCAAGCCACGAGCTGCGCACGCCCATCGCGGTGATTCAGGGCTACGTGAACATGCTCGACCGCTGGGGCAAAGACGACCCGGACGTGCTGGCGGAATCCATCGCGTCCCTCAAGGCCGAAAGCGAGCACATGCAGGAGCTCGTGGAGCAGCTGCTGTTTTTGGCGCGCGGCGATGCCGGGCGCACGGTCCTGCGGCGTGCGCATACCAACCTGGCTGCACTGGTCGGCGAGGTTTGCGAAGAATCGCAGATGATCGATGCCGGGCACACGTATCGGCTGGCCTTTGACGCTGCGCTTATCAGCGACCCGCGCTGCGACGCGTCCGTCGATGTCGCGCTCGTGAAGCAGGCTCTGCGCGTGATCGTGCAAAACGCCGCCAAGTATTCGGACGCGGGCACGCCCATCTCGTTTGGCGTAGCGCCGGATGCGGGCGCGGGCACGATCGACATAAGCGTTGAGGACGAGGGCATCGGCATGAACCAGGAATCCGCAGCTCACGCGTTCGAGCGGTTCTACCGCGCCGACAACGCGCGCGATGCCGGAGCGCAGGGCTCGGGCCTGGGGCTCGCCATCGCCAAGTGGATCGTCGATAGCCACGGCGGCGTCATCGGCGTGACCTCGGTCGAGGGCGTCGGCAGCCGCTTTACGATTCGCCTGCCGCGGTAGGAAGCCCCTCGGCATAAATAAAGGGATAGGGCCACGCAGCCCTATCCCTTTTTGCTAGCTATGACAGCTTGTGCGCTACTCGCGGCACAGGTGCACGGCGAAGCCGGCGAACTCGCGCTTAAAGTACACGAGCTTGGTACCACCGTCGGGTAGCAGCGCGCGCGACTCCTCGTTGACCTCGAGCCCGCGCTCGGCAAACCACTTCTCAGCTGCATCGATGTCGTTAACGGCAAAGCCGATGTGGCCTTTGGTGCCACGACCGTTCTGCTTCATGACCTCGACCAGCGAATCGTTGAAGTACGAAACCGGGGTCTCGATAACAGGCAGGCCCATCATCGTCGAGAACAGCTCCGCGATCTCCAGGGCGTCTGCCGGGTCGGCGGCGTTAATGCCCACATGGGCAACGCGCATGCCAAAGAGCTCGACCGGGTTGACGTTCTGCTCACTCATACAGGCAGTGCCTACTGAGCCATGACGTCGAGAACGGCCTTCTCGGCAGCGACGCGGTTCATGCCGGTCATGAAGGGCACGCCGCTCACGTACGGGCAGGTGAGGCCTTCGGGGGCAACGGTGGTGGCGATCAGCAGGTCGGCGCCCTCGTCGCAGTAGTCCTTGGCCTCGGAGATGGCGCACTGCACGATCTCGTACTTGTCGGCGTAACCGTTGGCGTCGAGCAGGGTAGCGACCTTCTGGGCAACGAGCGTGGAAGTAGCAGCGCCAGCACCGCAAGCCAAAACGATCTTCTTCATAGGTAATGTCTCCCTTCGTGGTTTACTTTAGGTAAGTGTACCGCAGCGAGCGATGGCACTCAGCCTCGATGAGCTTTTATGCCAGTTTGCTTGCGCGCTGCGTATAATACATCTAGCACGTGTTGTCATACCGCTCGCTTTACGAGCGACTAAGGACCCCAATATGCCCGATTCCCGCACCCTCTGGACCGCCGTCGTCATCATCTGTATCGCCGTGTCGGTGTTCTTTAGCGTCAAAAAACGCACCACGTTTAAGCGCCTGCAGCAGCTTATGGCTGCCAAGCAGTGGGACGAGTTCGATCGCTTGCTCGATGGCAAACTCACCAGCATGCTGTACCCGCGCTATAACCGCGACTACCTGCGCCTGAACTCATATCTGCTGCGCGAGGACCACAAGCGCGCCGACGAGATGTTCGACCTGCTGCTGGGGCTCAACCTGCCCAAAATGCAGCGCGTCGACCTGGTGATCAAGGCTTTTAACTACTACGTTGGCCAGGAGGACCGCAAAAAGTCCAAGGAGTTGCTGCACGAGATCAAGGGCTTTGAGGGCGGTCAGGCCGAGGCAGTCGCGCACGAATGCCAACTGATGTACGACACGATGATCCTCAAGCGCCACAACGACATTCCCGAGCTGGAGCGCATGCTCGAGGATGTCGGCGACGACCCGGTCAAGCGCTGCCGACTGGAGTACCTGCTGGCCCTGCAGTATCAAAACAAGGGCGACGAGGCAAAGTTCCAAGAGTTCCTGGAGAAGTCGGGCCAACACTCGATGGCCGTCAACGCGTAACGGACGGCTTGTGCTAGACTTCTAGTCTCACGGGGGCGTGGCGGAATTGGCATACGCAGGAGACTTAAAATCTCTCGCCGCAAGGATTGTGGGTTCGAGTCCCACCGCCCCTACCATAGGGAGCTGTCGAGCCCGTGTCCCCACGGGATGCGGGCTCGTTTCTTTTACAA
>DBEXMY010000147.1:0-19855 GCA_048168905.1 Collinsella sp.
TGCGCAGCGGGGGTTCTTTCATGTCCGAGGACGTCCGCGAAGGTCAGCCCTCAGATCCTGCGGTGAGAGACCTAGGCCTCGTTGTACACCGTCTTGAGCTTCAGCAGGTGAGCGTAGCGGTCCATGGCGGCCTGCTCGTTCTCCTTGAAGAGCTCCTCGGCGCGCTCGGGGAAGGAACGCGTCAGCGAAGCGTAACGGGCCTCGTTCATCAGGAACTCCTGATAACCGCCCGCGGGCTCCTTGGAATCGAGCGAGAACTTCTTGCCGGCAGCAGCCTCGGGGTTGAAGCGGAAGAGGTTCCAGTAACCGCACTCGACAGCCTTCTTCATCTCGGCCTGGCAGTTCTGCATGCCGCCCTTCTTGATGGAGTGCATCTCGCAGGGGCTGTAGCCGATGATGAGGGACGGGCCGTCGTAGGCCTCGGCCTCGTGGATGGCCTTGAGGGTCTGAGCCGGGTTGGCGCCCATGGCGACCTGCGCCACGTAGACGTAGCCATAGCTCATGGCAATCTCGGCCAGGGACTTCTTCTTGGTCACCTTACCGGCAGCGGCGAACTGAGCGACCTGGCCCAGGTTCGAGGCCTTGGAGGCCTGACCACCGGTGTTGGAGTAAACCTCGGTGTCGAAGACGAAGACGTTGACGTTGTGGCCGGAAGCCAGGACGTGGTCCAGGCCACCGAAGCCGATGTCGTAGGCCCAGCCGTCGCCGCCGAAGATCCAGAAGGACTTCTTGGTGAGGTAAGCCTTGTCGGCGAGGATCGCCTTGGAAGCGTCACAGCCGCACTTCTCGAGCTCGGCAACGTAGGCAGCGGCAGCGGTCTTGGAGGCCTCGGCGTCGTTGACGGAGTCGATCCAAGCCTGACCGGCAGCCTTGAGCTCATCGGACGGACCATCGGCAGCGATGATGTCCTGGGTAGCGGCGATCAGCTTGTGCTGAACGGCCTCATAGCCAACAGCCATGCCCAGACCGTGCTCGGCATTGTCCTCGAACAGGGAGTTGTTCCACGCCGGGCCGTGACCGTCCTTGTCCTTGCAGTAAGGAGCGGTGGCAGCGGGGTTGCCCCAAATGGAGGAGCAGCCGGTGGCGTTGGAGATGAACATGCGGTCGCCGGCGACCTGGGTCACCAGACGTGCATAGGCGGTCTCGGCGCAGCCGGCACAGGAGCCGGAGAACTCCAGGTAGGGCTGCTTAAACTGGCTGCCCTTGACGTTGGCCGCGATGAGCTCCTTCTTCTCGGAGACGTTCTCGACCATATAGTCCCAAACAGGCTGCTGGTCCATCTCCTGCTCGGTGGGAACCATCTCGAGAGCACCCTTGGGGCAGACCTTGACGCAGTTGGTGCAGCCCATGCAGTCGAGCGGGGACACGGCCATGGTGAACTTCATGCCCTTGGCCTTGGGGCCCATAGCGTCGAGCGTGCGGGTAGCCTCGGGCGCGGCGGCAGCCTCGTCCTCGGTCATCGCGAACGGACGGATGGTGGCATGCGGGCACACATAGGCGCACTGGTTGCACTGGATGCACTTGGTCTCGTCCCAGTGGGGAACGACCACGGCGACGCCGCGCTTCTCGTATGCGGAGGCGCCCAGCTCAAACTGGCCGTCGGCGCAATCGACGAAGGCGGAAACGGGCAGGCTGTCGCCGTCCATGCGATCGATGGGCTCGAGCAGGTTCTTGACCTGCTGGGCGATAGCGGACTTGGTCTCCTCGGAGAGCTCGACGGGGGCGGCGTCCTCGGCGGTAGCCCAGTCGGCCGGAACCTCGAACTTACGGAAAGCGGTAGCGCCGGCATCGATGGCCTTGTGGTTGGCGTCGACGATGGCCTGGCCCTTCTTCATGTAGGACTTGGTAGCCGCGTCCTTCATGTACTGCAGGGCGTCCTCGGCGGGCAGGACCTTGGCCAGCGCGAAGAAGGCGGACTGGAGCACCGTGTTGGTGCGCTTGCCCATGCCGACCTTAGCGGCCAGGTCGATAGCGTCGATCAGATAGACGTTGACGTTGTTGTTCGCGATGTAGCGCTTGGCCACGGCGGGCATGTGCTCGGCGAACTCCTCGTCGCTCCACTGGCAGTTGACCAGGAAGGTGCCGCCCGGCTTGACGTCGCGGACCATCTTAAAGCCCTTAACGATGTAGCTGGGGTTATGGCAGGCGACAAAGTCGGCCTTGGTCACGTAGTACGGCGAGCGAATCGGGGAATCACCAAAGCGCAGGTGCGAGACGGTGACGCCGCCGGTCTTCTTGGAGTCGTACTGGAAGTAGGCCTGGACGTACTTGTCGGTGTGGTCGCCGATGATCTTGATCGAGTTCTTGTTGGCGCCGACGGTACCGTCGCCACCCAGACCCCAGAACTTGCACTCGATGGTGCCGGGGGCTGCGGTGTTGGGCGCATCCTCGGCCTCGGGCAGGCTCAGGTTGGTCACGTCATCGACAATGCCGATGGTGAACTCGCGCTTGGGCTCGTCCTTCTTGAGCTCCTCGAAGACAGCGAACGCGGACGCGGGAGGCGTGTCCTTGCTGCCCAGGCCATAACGGCCGCCGACGACCTTGATGCCCGTCTTGCCGGCCTCGTAGAGAGCGGAGACGACGTCCTGGTAGAGCGGCTCGCCGATGGAACCCGGCTCCTTGGTGCGGTCCATGACGGCGATCTTCTGGACGGTCTCGGGGAGAACGTCGACGAAGTGCTTGATGGAGAACGGACGGAACAGACGAACCTTGACCAGGCCGACCTTCTCGCCGTGAGCGTTGAGGTAGTCGATGACTTCCTCGAGCACGTCGCAGAAGGAGCCCATGCACACGACGACGCGGTCGGCATCGGGAGCGCCGTAGTAGTTGAACAGGCCGTAATCGGTGCCGAGCTTCTCGTTGATCTTCTTCATGTAGCCCTCGACGACGGCGGGAAGCTCGTCGTAGACCTTGTTGCAGGCCTCACGGTTCTGGAAGAAGATATCGCCGTTCTCGTGGCTGCCGCGGGTGTGCGGGTGCTCAGGGTTGAGCGCGTGGTCGCGGAAAGCCTGGACGGCGTCCATGTCGCACATCTCGGCCAGATCCTTGTAGTCCCACATGGCGACCTTCTGGATCTCGTGGCTGGTGCGGAAGCCGTCGAAGAAGTTAAGGAACGGGGTCTTACCCTCGATGGCGGCAAGGTGAGCCACCGGCGAGAGGTCCATGACCTCCTGGACGTTGCCCTCGGCGAGCATGGCGAAGCCGGTCTGACGACAGGCCATGACGTCGGAGTGATCGCCAAAAATGTTCAGGGCGTGGGAAGCGACGCAACGCGCGGAGACGTGGAAGACGCCCGGGAGCTGCTCGCCCGCGATCTTGTACATGTTCGGGATCATCAGGAGCAGACCCTGAGAAGCCGTGTAGGTGGTGGTCAGAGCACCGGCGCCCAGCGAACCGTGAACGGTACCGGCTGCACCTGCCTCGGACTCCATCTCGACGACCTTGACCGGGGTGCCGAAGATGTTCTTGCGACCCTGGGCCGCCCACTGGTCGACATGGTCGGCCATCGGGCTGGACGGCGTAATGGGATAGATTCCCGCTACCTCGGTGTACGCATACGAAACATATGCGGCCGCCTCGTTGCCGTCCATAGACTTAAACTTACGCGCCATATACCCCTCTCCTCTCATATAGGTATACAGGCCCCGGCGATCGCCGGGATGTTGGCGTGATGGGATTTTCGCTGTTGTTTCCAATCATCTGGCAGGCAGACTGAGCAGCAGGTACATGGCGTGGAGAGAAGGCATGCCGAGGCGAGGAGGGCTGCACGCACTCCACAGGCCCAGCTGCCCGTCTTGCACATGACCGGGCGCCGCAAAGGCCGCATACCGGATGCTCCCGGGCACGCCCCGGCGATGGGAAGCGCCCGCAACGAAAATCCGCATGCGGGTTTATTGTACCCCGCCGTCAAGCCATATTTCGGCAAATATAGGCGGGCGGTAAAGGTTTACCTTGGGTGACTGCCAAGGGCCAAAATGGCCTCTCCATCCCCAGGCGACCGGCTCTGGCGCGCCGAGGAGTGTCCCCAAGTGCCGGCAGAAAAGGAACGTCCCTAACTGCCGGCTAGAGGGCACCGAAGAGGATGGCGTAGGTAGTGGATTCGCCGAGCTTGAGCTCGTCGCCAGGATTGAGTTGGGCGGAACGGCCGGGCTCGACCTGAATGCAGACGCGCATGGCCCCGTTTACCACCACGGTTCCGTTGGTGGACGACAAGTCCTCGACGTGCCAGATATTTTGAGCATCGCACCCGATATGGGCATGGCGGGCCGAGACATCGTCGCCGACGTCGGTAATATCGCCCTCACCAGTGGCCAGCGCGCCAATCTCAACACCCTGCTCACTCGGCTGAATCCAGCGCGGGGCGCTCACGACAAAACCGTTTTGTACGCGCAGCAAGCCCAAGGGGTGCGCCGGGGCGGGTTCGCGTTCGCCCGCGGTCATCGACATGCCAAGCGAACGCGGCGTGGAGGTGCCTCCGCCACAGGTCGCGTGCGCGTAGTCGATGGCATAGTTCACCGAGGACCGCACATCCGCCGAACAACCGACGGCGACAAACAGCACCAGCACGGCCTCGGCGCGCTCGGCGGGCATGAGTTCCGCCGCCTGGGACAGGCGATCGAGCGCGTTGCGATAGAGATTCGTGTCCTGGTGGCACTCTTCGAGCGCGCGTACCATCGGTTCACCTGCAGGACCGCACACCATATTGATCACAGCCGTGGAGTCCATGGGATTGCGCTGGCGCAGGGCCAGTTGCGACATAATACGCGCAGCCGAGGTACCGTATTCGGCAAAGTAGCGCTGCTGAAGCGTGCCGACCGGCGCGCGAACGATAAAGCGGGAAACCCAAGAGCGATCGGCGGCTCGGCTCTGCGGGCTGCGGCCGTCGGCGAGCGGACGGGACGAAAGCACCAAGCCGCACAGCTCGATATGGCTCAGATGCGCTGCGCGCTTAAAGATGTCAAACATGGCCCCGCATGGGGTGAGCTCAACTTGAGATGCCATGACCTAGGCCTCCTTGGTCGTAGAAATAGAATCGGACGATACTTCGACAGGTCCGCCAAAAGTACGGACAGCTGCGGCTCCACCGGCAAGCGGAGTCGCCATCTGGGCTTTTGTGCGTCGCGGTGCCGAAACGGGAAGTTCAAAGGCAAAGCCCATCGCAAGCAAAAACCACGTAAGCGTATAGGTTGCAACCAGAGCGGCAACAAGGCCGCCCATCACGGCGCGTTGGGAAAATACGCTACATGCAGCCACAACCAGCACCGGAACCTCGCAGGCAGAAAGCGCAAGCACACCCTGCAGGAAGCCCGAGCGCCGATCGCGCGCAAGTGCCCCCGCGGCAACGCCGGCTATGCCTGGCAGCGCCAACGCCAGTGCGGCAATAATACCCGGTAGCGACCCAGACCACACGAGCGATCCCAAAGTCGCCGTCACGCGAGCGCCCGACGCCAGCAGCGCGGCCGAAACCACGACCACAGCCCAAACCACGCCACAGACGACCGTCGCGCCGACCATCAGCGCGCGACGAACCGCGCGGCCAGACGCATCCATGGGGCACGGCGTGAGCGGCTCGCCGCGAAGCGAACGACCGACATTTTGCGCATAGTGGTCACAAAACGCCGAGAGCGCCGCCTCGACCGCCGCCGGCTCGGGACGATCTTTTTGATGGCTGGACAGACAGGCCATCACCACGTCGAACAGCTGGGCATCGACAAACGCCAGCGCATCGCGTAGCTCTTCGGAATCCGGCTCAAGCCCTAGCTGCTGGGCCTGCTCGGCCGCGGCGAGCGCCACATCGGGCTCACGACGAAGCAGCTGAGTCAAATCACAACCGGGCGCATGGGCACCAATAGGATAGTCGGGCCGCGTGTCCATCTTGAGACGGTAGGGGCTCGCGATGTCGCGCGTCTTTTTGCGCGAACCCGAGGCACCCGAAGTACTCGGCGCGGCTTCGTATGGCGCGACGCCGGCAATGAGCTCGTAAACCGTGCTTGCCGCGGCGTATACGTCAATCGCCGGCGACATACGCAAAGCGCGCAGGTCGGGAATATCGTCGGTGAGCATCTCGGGCGGGGCATAGGCAACCGTCGCGCGACGCAGCGTGGCATAGCGCTCCGTAAACGACGCCTTGCCGCCGGTACCGGCCACGGCCGACGCAGGCTCGAGCGCCAGCGACGAGCCAAAGTCGATCAGGCACAGGTCAAAGGTGCCCTCGGCAAGCTGCCGGTCAAGCGGTAGACGCGCCGTACGCACCATAATATTAGCGGGCGAGATATCGCGATGGACAAAGCCCTCGCCCACCAGGCTCATACGGCAGAGCAGATCGAACAGGTCGCGACCCAGACGCGCCGCCACAAGCGGCGACAGGCGTCCGGCATCGTCCACGGCGAGTCGCGAACGCAAGCGGGCAAGTGTCTCGCCCTCGACCCATTCCATGACAATTGCAGGCACACCGTCGACCTCGCCCCAGCCATAGAGGCGGGGAAAGCCCTTAAGGCCCGAAAGGGCGCGATGGCATTCATATTCCTCGCGAAACGCCACCTTGAACTTGGCGACCAGCGCCTCATGCGCGGCGGCATCGTCAAACTCATCGCGCGTCGGCAAGATGAGCTGCTTGAGTGCCACGGCCTCGCCTTGGGCGTTGACGGCACGCGTCACGCGGCCGATACCGCCACGGCGCATGGTGGCATCGTCGGCAAACAGCATCGTAAAACGACGCAGATAGGCAGGCAGTTCGTCCTGACCGAGCGCAATGGCCGGCTCAAACCCGTCGACACGCGCCAGGCGCAGGCCGACCATGGAATCGCGACCGAGCGTTTGTGGTGTGGTGGATGCAAGATCGGTCATCATAGGGCAAGCGCCGCCACGTTATTGTTGAAGTTACCGAGCGCGACGTCATCATCGCCGTAATGGCTGACCCATTGACATAGGTTGGTGTAACAGCCCCACAGATTGGCATACTGCTGATACCACTTTGACCGGGGCGAGAATGTCTGACGACCGAACTCGGCTCGAATGACAAACATCTCCCCGACCAGGCTGTCGCACGGCCTGGGATCTCCCGTAGAGTTATAGGTCGAGACCACGTCATTGGCACGAGAAACGTAGCCGTCGAGCATGTTGTACTTGGTCACAAGCCAACTGTGAATGCTCTCTTCCTCAGCAGCGGAAAGGCCACCGGAGTTTGCATCGTTGTCAGTGTTGCCGCCCGTCGAGCCGCCATTTCCAGACCCTCCGGTAGAGGAGCCCGACCCAGAGCCGCCGCCCGAACTCGACGAATCCGAGCCGGAGCCAGAAGTATCCGAGCTACCGGGCTTTCCGGACTGCCGGGCGTCCTGCTCCTTTTGCTGCTCGACCTTATTCACCGTTGCCGCCACGCTATTGTTGGACAACCGATCGATGATCTTGGTGTTGGTGAGCACGATGGTTTTGCCATTGGCAAGCGTGACTTCGTTGTCCGGGGCCTCGGCGCCGTCCGCATCGTCGGTGCCAAAAACAATATGCGCGACCACACTTGCCCAAGCATATCCAGTCGTGGTGCCCAGATCACTTTTGACCTCATGCCCCACGCGCGGTTCGCGTGCGGCATGCGCCTGCATCATGGACGGCACGGTCATGCCATAGGCAGAAACGCCAGCTATGACCAGCACCAGCGAGCACGATAGCAGTGCGTACGCCCGCGGCGCCAAGCCCAGTCGGCGTCGTATGCGCACCGCGGCGCCGCGCTTTGTCTGAGTGCCACCGGGCCGCATGCGTTCTCCTCCAACAAAAACACGCCGCTCGGGAGCGGCGCATTCATTCGAATCCATATTTGAGTGTATCAGCGAACCAAAAAGGTTGCGCAACGAATGGACAAATTAAGGATGCGAGCGGAAGCATCCATGCGATAAGCGGATACGAAGCATCTTTGTTGCACAACAAACTCACAGTCGCACGGGGAAATTATGACTACCCCGTGCGTCGCGAGGAAAACATACGGCAGGAGCAGGCTCGCCACCTAAATCGCGCGGCGGGCCTCGATGGCGCGGCCAAGCGTAAGCTCGTCGGTATACTCCAAGTCGCCGCCCACGGGAAGGCCGCTTGCCAGACGCGACACCTCGACGCCCAACGGCTTGATGGTACGGGCCAGATAGCTCGCCGTGGTCTCGCCCTCAATATTGGGGTTGGTGGCGATGATGACCTCGTGGATGTCCTCGTGGCCCAAGCGTGCCAGCAGCTCTCGAATGTGCAGCTGCTCGGGGCCAATCTTGTCCATGGGACTGATCACGCCGCCCAATACGTGGTAGAGGCCGTGGTAGCTGCCCGTGCGCTCGATCGCCTGGACATCGCGCGGCTCGCCCACCACGCAAATGCGAGTGGTATCGCGCATCGGGTCCTGGCAGATGGAGCACTCGTCGGCCGTGGCGTAGTTAAAGCAGCGGCTGCAAAAGTGGACCTCCTGCTTGACCTCCAGGATGGCCTCGGCCAGGCGGCGCGCCTCCTCGGCGTCGGCGTCCAACAGGTAATAGGCGATGCGCTGGGCCGACTTGGGACCAATGCCCGGCAGACGGCCCAGCTCATCGAGCAGTTTTTGCAGACTGTGATTCGCACTCATATATATATGCGTGTCTTAGAACGGCATGCCCGGGATGTTGAGGCCGCCGGTGATGGCGCCCATCTGCTTGTTGGCGAGCTCGTTGACGCCGCGGACGGCCTCGTTGACGGCAGCCATAATCATGTCCTGCAGCATATCGACGTCCTCGGGATCGAGGGCATCGGGATCGATGGTGAGGTTGACGAGCTCCATCTCGCCGTTAACGGTCACCTTGACCATGCCGCCGCCGGCAGAGGCGTCGACGGTCTGGGACTTGAGGTTCTCCTGCGCGGCGGCAAGCTGCTCCTGCATCTTGCGGGCCTGCTTCATCATCTGCTGCATGTTCATACCGGCCATGATGGCTCCTTTACGTGCGGCCGCACGCCGAGCTGCAAGGGCAGCCGGGACGCGGCGGGACTTTCAAACTCAAAAATCGTACCACGGCGCGCGGCCAGCAAGCGGGGCAGTCACGCTACCTCAGTCGATATACATGTCCTGGAGTGCAAGCCGCACCCGAAGATTATGCAAAGTTGAATAATTCGCATCTGCATAATATTGAAAGCTAAATCTTGTAGAGCCGGAATCCGACATTTCATATGCACCGCTAAAGACCTGCATGCCGATCCGTTGCTCACGGTGACGCGCATGGCAGCGGGGTATAATTTGATTGCCATAGATAGTAATTTGGAGGTGCCCCATGAATGCCCCCAACGCGCTCCAAAACATCCGCTCAAAACACCCCGTTGCATATGTGGTTCTCTATCTCTTTGTCGGCTGGGCATTGCTGGTTGTCATCACCCATGCCATAGCTTTTGGAGCAGAACTGCTGATAGCCAGCTCGGACCAGCCCGTCGTCAAATGGGAGACGACCGATGAGTGCACCGACGGAACCCGAACCGTCTACTACAACAGCCCGTCCCTCTATCAAGAGTTCAAGGTCAAGATAAAGGACTTCAAGATTGTCGATGCCGAGCTAGGCGTTTATTTGGCAATCGGAGCAACCATTAACGCCGAGCAAGTCGAGTACACGGACAGCCATGCGACGTATCGTATCGACCTCAGCATCCTAGGCCGACCGTCACGCACCTGTCTGCTCAAATGCGACATACGCGGCACCACACTACACATGTCCGAAATACAAATGCGCCCGGGCAAGGGGTTCTCTTCTTGAGCAGTATACCCGCCCGTACGGCTACTCCACCGGTTTGAAGATGGTGGCCTGACCGAAGACGCTGCGGATGAGGTCTTTGGCCTCGTCCTCGGTCTGCGGGATGCTCGGGGCTGCGCCCTGGTGGCCGAAGGGGCTGCCGGCGCCGGGGTTGGACTCCCAGGGAGCTGCAGGAGCGTCCTCCTCTTTGGGGGCAGCTACAGCGGACTTGGGCGCGGGCGTCGCACCCGGCACGTCGAACGGAGGCAGATCGTCCCCGCTCGCATCGCCAGCGAAGCCGCCGACCATAGCGTCGTCGTAGGGCACCTGCTCGGATTCCCACGGCGCGGACTGCGCGACAGGCTGAGCTTTGGGGGCAGCCGAGCGCTCGGGCGCACGGGGTGCGGGCTCGGTCGGGAGCTTACCCGTGGCAGGAGCACCGGCGGGGTTGTCGGAGCGTAGCCAGGGGGCTTTGCCCAGGTCAGACGACTTGGGCGCGGGCGAGACGGGCTTGGGCGCGGGTGTCGGAGCAGCCGGTTTGGGCGCCGCGGGCTTAGGCGCCGACGAGGTCGATGCCGTTACCGGTGCCGCTTGCTGCTGCGGCGCGCTGGCGCTCGAGGATACAGGGGCCGCCGAGGACACGGGTTGCGGGTCCGCAGATGCCGCAGCCCGTGCAGATGGAGAATGCTCCTCATGTTGAGGAGCCGGCGTGCCACCCCCATCCAGGACATAGTCGACGGTACGACGACCGAAGACCGCGCAGACCGTCGGTAGGACCACCGACTGCGTATCGGCGCGACCGAGCATCTTAATGGCAAAAGTCGAACCCGCGGGGAACGAGACCGTGAGCTTGGAGCCGTCGTCGGCCGTGGCGCGGGCGTTGAGCAAAAGCCCTGCGTAGGAAGCCTGACGCGCCTTGACGCGCTCGACGACCTCGGCCCATTTGCGCTGCAGCTCGCCGGCGTCCTCGACCGCGGGGGTCTCGGCGGCGCCGGCGGCAGCAACCTGGGCGGCATTGTTGGACTGGGGCTGAGGCGTCGGAGCCGGCGCAGGCTGAGGTGCAGGCGCTGCAGGCTTGGAAGCTGACACGGGTGCAGGCTGAGCCGCCGGAGCGGCAGCACCACGGTCCCAAGGCATGCCACCCTGGCGCGCGGACGTAGCAGCAGGGGCAGCGGATGCCGCCGGAGCGGCAGCACGAGCGCCCGAAATGAGCGTCGGCTGTTGGGCAGCAGCGGGTACGGATGCTGCAGGCGCGGCGGCCTGAGCAGCAGCCACGCTCGCCGGAACGGCGGCGTTGGCAACCATGGCCTCCAAGCGAGCCACGCGCTCAGCCAAAGCTTCAATCGTTAAATCGGCCTCGGGACGTGCCAGGCGCGTGCAGGCGATCTCGAGCACCAGGCGCACATCGCTCGCGCCCCTCATCTCCAGCGCGGCATCATCGAGCACCGTCAACACGCGGGCCAGACGGTCGCCCGGATGCTCGCCAAAGGCAGCAGCCTCGACAGCAAGCGCCTCGGCCTGCTCGGCCCCGCCCTCAAACAGCTCGGCACGGGCGCCGGCAACGCAGGCCACATACACGTCGCGCACATGCGCCACCAGGTCGCGCGTCAGCTCAAGCAGATCATTGCCCTCCTCGACCTGTGCGCGAATGAGCCCATAGAGTTCAGCAATATCACGCTCGGCAATAGCGCGGGTAAACTCGCCCAGAATCTGGTCCGAAACTTCGCCCAAAAGCGAGCGGGCATCGTCCGCATGCACGGTGCCGTTGCCGAAGACGCTCAGCTGCTCCAGCGTGGAGAGCGCATCGCGCATGCCGCCCTTGGCATGGCGCGCCACGATGGCAAGCGCCTCGTCGTCGTAGTCGAAGCCCTCCTGCTCGCACACGTATGCCAGGCGGCGCTCGATATCCTCGTTACCGATGCGGTGGAAATCGAAGCGCTGACAGCGCGAAAGGATGGTCTCCAGAATCTTTTGCGGGTCGGTGGTGCACAGTACAAAGATCACGTGCGCCGGCGGCTCCTCGAGCGTCTTGAGCAGCGCGTTAAACGCCGCCGTCGTGAGCATGTGGACCTCGTCGATGATATAGATCTTGTACTTGCCGCGCACCGGGGCAAAGTTAACGGAGTTGATGATCTCCTCGCGTACGTTGTCTACGCCGGTACGGCTTGCGGCATCGAGCTCGTAGACATCGGGGTGGTTGCCCTCGGCAATGAGCTCACACTCCTCGCAGGTGCCGTCGGGCATGCAGCCGCTTGCACCCTCGGCGCGCGCCGCCTCGGCATTGCGGCACAGCAGCGCCTTGGCCAAAATGCGCGCCATGGTGGTCTTGCCCGTGCCGCGCGGTCCGCAGAACAGGTACGCGTGGGACAGGCGCCCCTCGGTAATGGCGTGCTCGAGCGTCGAGACGATATGCTGCTGGCCCACCACGGAGTCGAAGGTGAGCGGGCGATACTTTCGGTACAACGATTCCATGGGTGCTCCCCCGGGTATACTGAGTCTTGTTGCCGCGGCGGCCATGCGGTCGCATGGCATACTGCATTCATAATAACCCGTACGGCGAGCCCGCCGCGATAGGAGTCCAAAGAGCATGGCAGACGCAGAGAGCAACCTCGTTCCCTCCGAAGCAGCCGACCAGGTCGAGGTCGCGCTCGAGGAGCAGGCCGCAGCCGACGACGGCATCCTGTACCTCAACGAGTACCAGTACGAAAACGACCTCGTCACCGACTTCGCCCGCCTGGTCGCCTCGCCCAGGCGTCGCGGCTCGCTGTATGTCGCCGCCGCGATTGCCGCGCTCATCGGCATCGGCATGTTGGTGGCCGGCGGCAACTGGATCAAGTTCGGCGTCGTCCTGATCGTATTCGGCGCCTTTTTGGCCTGGTGGAGCAAAAACCTGCACCACACCCTCGCCCGCGACTTTATCGACGCCGTTGAGGCCGACGAGTCCATGGGTGGCCGCTATCGCCGCGTCGCCGCCAACGAGGACGGCCTGATGGTTTGGGGCAAGAGCGGCAAGTCACAGTTCTTCCCGTTTGAAAAGCTCGACCACGTGCTCGACGGCGAGCGCATCTTTGTGGCCATGTTCGCCGACCAGGGCGTGACGATCCCTAAGGACACCTTTGTCCGCGGCGATGCCGAGCAGTTCGGTCCCTTCCTTAAGGCGCGCATCAACAAAAAACTCCGCATCGAGACCAAGAAGAAGAAAATGAAGGCCGAGAAGGCCGCCGCCGAGGCCAAGCAGGGCGACAAGCCCCAGGAGACCAAGGGCAAGCAGCGCAAGCAGAAGAAGAACAAGAAGAAGCGCTAGGCCGGACGCAAGGTCCAGACCCCAGACGGAGCTTAAATTGAATGTCGCCCACCTGCGCGTGCTACACTAGCAGCATCTATGCCACCGCGAACGGCTCGGCTCAGCGCCCGCCACTCGCAAACGAACTTTAAACGCACGAGGGTTGGCCATGCCGCTTTTCTCGCAACATACCGCCCGGTTCTCGCCGGACGTTCCTTTGGAGGGCACCAGCTCTCGCGAGCTGCTCAAGCGGTACCAGCCGCTCGAGACACTTGCGACCGGCGGTTTTGGCTCCATCGAGATCTGCCGCGACACGCACCTGCGCCGCCGCGTCGCCATTAAGCGCATCCCCCTTATTAACGGTGTCGGCATGCCCGCCAGCGACATCATGGATGTCCTGCGCGAGGCGCACACTGCCGCCATGCTTCAACATCCCAACATCGTGCAGGTCATCGACTTTACGCACGACACAGCCTATGCCTACCTGGTTATGGAATATGTCGATGGCATGTCGCTGGCCGAGTTTTTGCACCGCGTGGACGGTCACTCACTTACCTTTGACGAGGCCGCGGCAATTGCCGACGCACTGGGCCAGGCGCTCACCTTCGCCCATAGCAACGGCGTGCTCCACCTGGATATCAAGCCCGCCAACGTGCTCATCGACCACTCGGGCAATGTAAAGCTCACCGACTTTGGCATGGCGCGGCTGTCGTCTGCCGGCGGCTTTGGCGGCTCGCGTGGCGGCACCATCGGCTACATGCCGCCCGAGCAGCTCGACATCGAGACTGGCACGGTCGACGAGCGCGCCGACGTCTTTGCCCTTGCCTGCGTTATCTATGAGGGCTTGTGCGGCAGCGCTCCCTTTATGGCGGCCACGCCCGCCGACTCGCTCGGTCGCATCATCGGCGGTGCCACATACCCTAGCGAGCTCATCCCGCACTTTCCCCCGGGAGCCGAGGCTGCGCTCATGAGCGCCCTCTCCCCCATGCCGCAAGACCGCCCCAACAGCATCGAGGCATTTTGCGACCAGCTGCTCGCCGGCTTGGGCAGCGTGCGCGAGGGCCGTCGCAGCCTGGAGCAAATGGTTGGCGAGCTTTCGGATGACGAGCAGGAACTCGACGATATCGAGCCGTCGCACTACGAGGACGACGCCATCGAGGTCGACCCCGCACTCGGCTGGGCGGGCACGCGCTGGAGCCATGCGCGCGACTACACCATGCGCACTATCTCGGCGCTAACGTGCGGCACCTTTAGCTTTTTACTGATGCAAACGGCCGGGGTCGCGGCGCTTCCCGGCCTGGTCATTGCGGCCATCGCGATCGGAGCGGCGGCTGGCCTGGCCCCCCAGATTGGCTCGGCCATCTCGGCTGTGGGCTTTTTGGTGCTCATGGCCAACGCCACCATGCAGGCACAAGGCATCCTGTCGATGCTGCCCGTCGCGGTGATCTTTGCCGCCGCCATGTCCGGTTGGTGGATCGCCTGGGGTCGCACCGAGACTGCCGCGAGCGCCACGCTCACCTGTGCACTCGCGCTTGGCTGTCTGACCGGCAATACCTTCCTGGCAGCTGGGGTCGCCGCCGGCGTCGCGTCATTTTGGCTCGGCCCGGCAAGCGCCGCCGCGGCAACGGGCATGGGCGCGCTTTTTGCCCGTCTGGCCACGGTCGCGCTTTCAGCCGGAGGCGTGCTGGGGCTCGGTAACGTTGCCGCAGCGCTGGGAGACCCGCTCCTTTGGGCTGCCTTTGTGCTGGTCGCGGCAACTGCCGCAGCGTCATCCGCGCTGCTCAATGCCCATGCCAAGCGTGCCGATCAGGGCTCAAACCTTGCCGCAATCGCCGCCATCGCTGTCACCGGCATCGGCTGCGCAGCGGCGTCCTGTCTTGCACACCATATGGAAATTGCCAGCCTTGCAGCCGCGGTCGTCGCCAAGGCGGCGGTTGCGGGAACCCTATCCTCTATAATCGTTGGGATATGCCTATATTTGCTCGGATACCAAAGAACCTATACGGAGAGTGATCTTTCGTGAACTTCCTGAACATCTTCGAGGACCACGTGGCCGGCATCTTCGGTGCCACCCGTGCCCCGTTCTCCTTTAAGAAGCTTGCCAAGCAGGCCGCTCGCGACATGGAGGATCAGACTCTGGTGATCAACGGCGTCAACACGGCGCCGGCACTCTATACCATCCTTATCGCCGCCGACGACGATCCCATGCTCGCCCCGTTCTACCCCGAGCTTTCGCGCGAGGTCCGCGAGTTTGTGAAGGCGCAGGCCGAAAAGCGCCGCTATGTCTTTGTCGGCGAGCCCCTCGTGCGCTTTATGATCGATCCGCAGCTGCGCGCCGGCAAGTTCTCGGTCTTTGCCGAGAACGTCGATGCCCCCACGCTCGGCCGCCTGTACGAAGAAGAGCGCGCCTATCAAAACGGCCTGGGCCAGAACAACTCCGCGGCAAGCCGTGCCGCCAGCGCCCCGCGCGCCGGCCAGCAGCAGTTTGCTGCCCCGCAGCAGCAGCGCCCCGCCGCCATGCCCCAGCAGCAGCCGACGCTTCGCGCCGCCGCTCCCGACCCGCTTGCCGTGGCAGACCCCTTCGCGCCTAGCGTCCCCGACCCCGCCGCCGCACCCATCCCGGTGCCTCAGACCGTCTCGCGCGACGCGCTTGCCGGCATGGGCGGAGCCGCCGCGACCGGTGCCGCCGTGGGCCTAGGCGCCGCAGCCGGCATCGCCTCCAACATGGCGAGCACTCGCGCCCCGCAGCGCCCGCTCGCCCAGCTCGTCGACGTCGTGAGCGGCGAGAGCCATAGCATCACCTCCGCACAGGTGACCATCGGTCGCGAGCGCTCAGTTTCCGACATTGCCCTGCGCGACCCCAACGTGTCGCGCCGCCACGCCCAGCTCACCTTTACGGGCTCGGATTGGTCGATCGAGGACCTCAATTCCACCAACGGCACGCTCGTCAACAACCGCCGCATTACGCGCTGCCCGCTGCGCAACGGCGATCTGCTGACGTTTGGCCTGAGCACCTTTGAATTTAGGGGATAGTCGCTTATGAACATCGATATCGTCCTTTTTGCAGGCCGCATCGTCCTGGTCGCCCTGCTCTATATCTTCTTGTTCGCCGTCATGAAGACCGGCGTGGGACTTGTGCGCGGGCAGCGCCGCGACTCGGCCATCTGGACGATCGATGTGGACAAGGGTCCGCGCGGTATCCGCGGCATCCACGTAGACATGCTCGGCCCCGTCATCGTCGGTCGCTCGCCATCTTCGGACATCTGCATCAACGAACCGTTCGTCTCGGCCTCGCATGCGCGCTTTTCGCTACAGGGCCCGGCGCTCATCATCGAGGACCTCAACTCGCTTAACGGCACGCTCGTCAACGGCCGCCAGCTCGTGGAGCCCGCAACGCTGCGCGAGGGCGACGAAGTCCAGATTGGCGACGTGGTCATGAAGGTGAACCGTCGATGATCGACGAGGAGAACAAGTCCGCAACTATGACCGAGGCACCGGCTGCCGCCACAGCTGCGCCGGCCCACGCCGCTCCGGCGGGCTACGCACCCGTGGAGCCCGAGGACACCGTGTTCTCCCTGCCTCTTTCGCATGTAACGCATGATATTTCGGATCTCGCCGATAACGAGGACGAAGAGGATGCCGCAGCGGCGCCCATCGGCGCACATGCTGCGGAACAGCCCACAGCGCCCGAAGCAACCCCGGCGCCGGCTCACTTTGCAGAGCCCGTCGCCGCGGCAATCAACGAGAGCGCTGCGGTGTTTGCGGCACCCGAGCCCGCCGCGCCGGCGTTTCCCATAGCCCCGGCATCCGAGGTTGCGCCCGCGTCTACGCCGGCGCCCGAGCCTATAGACGTCAGCCCGCAAGACGACGAGTCGACCGCCCGCGTGTCCGAGGAGCCCGACTCCCCGGACACCGGCGATTCCGAATCAAACGCCGAGACCGACACCGTCTCTCCCGGCGACACAGCCGAGATCGACGTTGCCGCCGTTGAGGCCAAGCTCAAAGACCCCGGCTCGACCATGAGCTTTGAGCCCCTGACCGAGGAGCGCATCGAGACCGACTCGACCTATGATGCCGGCACCACCACGCAACTTATGTGGGGCGCCCGCTCCGACGTTGGCTGCGTGCGCCCGCACAATGAGGATTCCTACCTGGTGCAGTCGCCGCTCTTTTGCGTATGCGACGGCATGGGTGGTCACGCTGCCGGCGAGGTAGCCTCTTCCATCGCCGTCGAGACTATTGCCAAGACGGCCCCACAGTCCGCCGACGCAGCACGCCTGGCCGCAGCCGTCGAGGCAGCCAACGCCGCCGTAATCGAGGCGGCCCTGAACGGCCTGGGAATGCCCGGAATGGGCTGAACAGCAACCTGCGCATATATCGAAAACGACACGCTCGCCATCGCCCACGTGGGCGACTCTCGCGCCTACCTGCTCCACGAGGGCACGCTCATCCGCGTGACCCGCGACCACTCCTACGTGGAGGAGCTCGTGGACGCCGGCGAGATCACGGCAGACGAGGCCCGCGTCCACCCCAACCGTTCGGTCATCACCCGCGCACTGGGCTCGGACCCCGCCATGTATGCCGACCACTTCACTCTGCATATCGAGGAAGGCGACCGCCTGATCCTGTGCTCCGACGGCCTCTCGAGCATGATTCCCGATAGCGATATCGAGAACATCGCCACGCAGTCCTCAACCGCGCAAATCTGCGTCGACAACCTAGTGGACGCGGCGCTTGCTGCCGGCGGCCACGACAACGTGACCGTAGTAGTCGTTGACCTGGTTGACGATGGCGTTATGCGCGAGGCGCAGCGCGTGCGTCGCCGCAACGTTACTATCGCCGCCATTCTGGCCCTCGTCTTTGTGCTGGCAGCTGGCATCTGGGCCTACACGGGTGTCACCGGCTCGTACTACCTGGGTACCTACCAGGGCAATGTCGCCGTCTGGCGCGGCCTGCCCGGCAAGCCGCTCGGACTCAAGCTCCACTGGCTCGAAAGCGAAACCAGCATCAAGCTATCCGACCTGCCCGAAGACACGCAAAACCGCCTCAAGGCGGGCATTCCGCAAACAAGTGTCGACGATGCGCAGGACACGATATCCAAGTACCGCCACCAGATCGACGAGGAGCAGACCCGCCAGGTGATCGACGCGCAAACGATTCGCGACAACACCAATCAGGGATCGACCTCCGAATCAGATTCCGAGAAAACCGCCGAACAGTCCGCCGAGGCCGAAGCCTCCGATAAGAATTAGAAAGGGAGTGCCGCTTATGAGTCGCCGCAACACCGAGCTGCTCTTGCTCATCGCCTCGGCGTTCCCCGTCATCCTGCTGTATGCGATGTACGTCCTCACCGCGGGCGCTGCCATCTCCTTTGAGACGCTCGCCGTACCGATCGGCCTCTTTGCCGCCTTTGCCGCGGCCCACATTGCCGTGCGCATCTTGGCGCCCGGTGCCGACCCCGCCATCCTGCCCATCGTATTTATACTTTCGGGCATCGGCATCACGTTCGTGACGCGTCTCGCCCCCGCTCTCGCCATCTCACAGCTCATCATCCTGTTTGTCTCGGTGGCGCTCATGGTGGGAACGCTTGCACTAGTCGAAAACCTCGACGTGGTCATGCGCTACAAGTACACCTTTGGCATCATCGGCATCATTCTGCTGATGCTGCCTATCTTTATCGGCACCACGATCTCGGGCTCCAAGCTGTGGATTCGCATCGCGGGCTTTACCATCCAGCCTGGCGAGTTCGCCAAGGTCTTTATCGTGCTGTTCCTGGCCGGGTACCTGGCCGAGAACCGCGAGCTACTCTCCATCTCCAACCGCAAGATCCTGGGCTTTAAGATCCCTCGCCTGCGACTGCTGCTGCCGCTGTTTGCCGTGTGGGGTGTGTGCCTGCTCGTCGTCGTCTTCGAACGCGACCTGGGTTCGGCCGTGCTGTTCTACACCATCTTCTTGCTGATGCTCTACGTTGCCACGGGGCGCTTTTCGTATGTCGTTATCGGCCTTGCGCTCTTAGCCGTTGGAGCCGTGGGCGCCTACAAGTTCCTGTCGCACGTTCAGGTGCGTTTCCAGGTTTGGGTCGATCCGTTTAAGGACGCCCAGGGCCAGGGCTACCAGATCGTCCAGTCGCTCTTCTCGCTTGCCGACGGCGGTCTGGTCGGCGTTGGCATCGGCAACGGGATGGCCAACAACATCCCCGTCGTCGAGTCCGACTTTATCTTCTCGGCCATCGGCGAGGAGATGGGTCTTTTGGGCGGCGGCGCCGTGCTCATCCTGTTTATGCTCTTTGCCGTGCGTGGCCTCACCACGGCTGCCCGCGCTAAATCCGACCTCGCCGCCTTTAGCGCCACGGGCCTTACGGCCGCCATCAGCTTCCAGGCCTTCTTGATCGTTGGCGGCGTTACCCGCCTGATCCCGCTGACCGGCGTCACCTTGCCCTTTATGAGCCAGGGCGGCTCCTCGCTGCTGGCGAGCTTTATCATCGTCGCGCTCCTGCTGCGCGCCGGTGACGAGGCGACCGGACGCGAGGCCGAGCTTACCGGCACCGGCACCATGGCCGCCATCACCGATGATCAGGTCGCATCTGCCGCCGCCCCGACGGGCACGCGCTTTGCCACCTCGTCTTCCTACGGCAGCGGCAGCCATTCCGTCGGCTCGCGCATGCGCCGTCGCCTGCTCGACACACCTGAATCCGGTGTGCTCGGCCGCGTGGCGCTCGCCAACCGTCTAACCCGCGCGGTGCTCGCCTTTACGGCGCTGTTCGCCATCCTTATCGGCAACCTCACCTATGTCCAGGTCATCAAGGCCAAGGACTATCAGGACATGCCGACCAACAACCACACCATCGCCCGCT
>DBEXMY010000148.1:0-7184 GCA_048168905.1 Collinsella sp.
TGTGTATCTGCGCGTTGGAGAACCCGTCTCGCGCGCACGCCATGTTGTCAATGGGTGACAGTATGAACGGCGGCTATGTTTCCGCCAACGCACGAGAGAGTCGTCAACAAGGAGGATGCACGACGATGCAGCGTGCCAAACAGATATCGGAGTCTATTGAGCTGGGCATCATCTTGGCGCTCGCCGGTGGCTTTATGGACGTCTATTCGTACATTGGGCGCGATCATGTTTTCGCCAACGCGCAGACAGGCAACATCCTGCTCGTGGGCGTGAGCATCTCGGAGGGCAACTGGGCACTTGCGGGACGCTACTTCTTCCCCGTGGTGTCGTTTGCCGTGGGCATTATGCTTGCCGACCTGGTGCATGAGCGGTTTGGCAGCGTGATTCACTGGCGCCAGGTAACGGTGTTCTTTGAAGCCGTCATCTTGCTGGGCGTGAGCTTTATCCCGGGCGGCAATTTCAACCTGCTCGCCAACTGCCTCACCTCGTTTGCCTGCGGCATGCAGGTCGAGAGCTTCCGCAAGATCCACGGTCACGGCATCGCTACGACCATGTGCATCGGCAACTTGCGCAACGCGCTGCAAAACGTGGACGATTACATCATCACCCACAGGCGCGGCTTTTTGGAAAACGGCCTGCTGTACTTTGGCGTGATCTTTACCTTTGTGTTTGGCGCCGTGTTGGGCAACTGGTGTATTGAGCGCATGGGCCTGCACGCCATCGTCGTGGCGAGCTTGCTGCTGTTTGTCGCGTTTGCCATCATGTTCATCGACCGCGAGCGCGACTTGCGCTTACGCTGGAAGGTTGCGGCCGAGGCTTGGAAAGAGGGCTGCCGAAAGTAACCGAATGCGGCAAAGGGGCTGTCCCTTTGCTGCAATATTTTTCAGCGTCTGTTGAAACGCTTTAAATAGTTTGACGTTCTCACGCGTTTTTTGTTTCAAAAGCGTTAGGATGGGACTCATAGCGTGGGGCGTAATGGATGCCCCGCACACGATGGGAGGCTATCAATGGCTAATCGTTTCGTTCTCAATACCATCTCTTATCATGGTTCCGGCGCCATCAAGGAGATCCCCGGCGAGCTCCAGCGTCGCGGCTACAAGAAGATCTTCGTCTGCTCCGACCCCGATCTGGTCAAGTTTGGCGTTACCGCTAAGGTGACCGACGAGCTCGACGCCGCCGGCATCGCTTGGAGCCTCTACTCCGAGATCAAGCCCAACCCCACGATTCAGAACGTCAAGGACGGCGTCGAGGCCTTCAAGGCCGCCGAGGCTGACGCTATCGTGACCATCGGTGGCGGCTCCTCCATGGACACCGCCAAGGCCATCGGCATCATCATCAACAACCCCGAGTTCGCCGATGTCCGCAGCCTCGAGGGCGTTGCCCCCACTAAGAACCACGCCGTGTTCACCATCGCCGTGCCGACGACCGCCGGTACCGCTGCCGAGGTGACCATCAACTACGTCATCACCGACCCCGAGAAGGTCCGCAAGTTCGTGTGCGTCGACACCAACGACGCCCCCGAGGTTGCCGTCGTCGATCCTGACATGATGGCTTCCATGCCCGCCGGCCTGACCGCTTCCACTGGTATGGACGCTCTGACCCACGCCATCGAGGGCTACACCACCAAGGGTGCTTGGGAGCTCTCTGACATGTTCCACTTTGAGGCTATTAAGCTGATCAGCGAGAACCTGCGTGACTCCGTCGCCGAGGCCAAGTCCGGCCAGCCCGGCTCCGGCCGCGAGGGCATGGCCCTTGGCCAGTATGTCGCCGGCATGGGCTTCTCCAACGTTGGCCTGGGCATCGACCACGCACTGGCTCACACCCTGTCTGCTCACTACGACACCCCGCACGGCGTCGCTTGCGCCATGCTGCTGCCGATCGCCATGGAGTTCAACAAGCCGGTTTGCGCTGAGCGCCTGGCCAAGGTTGCCCTTGCCATGGGTGTTGACACCACGGGCATGAGCACCGACGAGGCTGCCGACGCCGCTATCGCCGCCGTCAAGCAGCTTTCCGCCGACGTGAATATCCCGCACGTCTGCGAGGCTATGAAGGCCGACGAGATCGAGGTTCTGGCCAAGGACGCCATGGCCGACGCCTGCTTCCCGGGTAACCCGCGCGAGGCAACGCTCGACGACGTCATCGAGCTCTTCAAGAAGATCTGCCCGGCTGCCTAGCCCAGTTTGGTGGTCCTTCGCCCGTAGGTGTATGGTCTTTTGACGTGCCGCTGGCCCCGCCGTGCTACGCACGGCGGGGCTTTTTGTGCTGCGTCGATGCCCTGAGACGGACAAAACCAAGGCGTACTGCCCGCTGCGGATAGGTGGTGCACTTCCCAGCGTGCATTTTTGGGAGTATTCAGCAAGCTCTTAAAAATGCATAACGTTTTGAATGGCCCGTAGTGGCCCGCAGGCGCCCATCGACAGCCATTGTGGGCGGGCTATCGATGAGTGGAGGGGGTTGTTACTGAGTTTTTGCTTTGCGACGACCTGCAACACTGCTGTAACCACGTCGTTTTGTCGTTCGTGATGGGGCCGTTGGGGCCCACGGTGCTGAATACTCCGTTTTTTGCACGGCCCAAGGTGGGGTACCCTGAGACGAAGCAAAAAGACTCCTCATTTCTATGCAGATACCGATAGGATTTATGCAAGATTGGGATTGTAAGCCGTGCGCGTGCGCAAAATCGGCGCGAGGACGTCTGGAGGTGGCTCGGCTCCCAGAGCCTTGCGCGTGCAGAACGGTTAAAATCGGGACTCGGTCTTAGTTTTGCTTGGAAGGATGCACATGGCTTCTGTAATCGATGCTTCTCTAGAGGAGACGCTCTCCTATATCGCGGGACAGCTTAAGACACTGACTTCTATTGCTTCGCCGACGGGCTATACCCGTGCGGCGACTGATTATCTGATGGAGACCCTGCGCGATATGGGGTTTGGGCCTGAGCGTTCCAATAAGGGTAACGTGCTCGTTGAGCTTGGTGGCGAGGGTGAGCCGCTCGTACTGGCGAGCCATGTCGATACCCTGGGCGCCATGGTGCGTTCCATTAAGGACAATGGTCGCCTGCGCCCCACGACGCTCGGCGGGCATCAGTGGTCTACGGCCGATGGCGAGAACTGCACCGTCTACACGCGCGACGGCAATGTCTACACGGGCGTGGTCCTCAATACCGAGCCTTCGGCGCATGTGGCCGACGAGCCGGTCAAGACCATCGAGAAGAACATGGAAATCCTGCTCGATGAGAATGTCGACAGCAAGGACGATGTGCTTGAGCTGGGCATTCAGACCGGCGACATCATCGCTATGGATCCGCGTACCACGGTGACGGAGAGCGGCTACATCAAGAGCCGCTTCCTGGATGACAAGCTGTCGGCGTCGATTCTGCTGGGTCTGGCCCGCGCTGTTGCTGACGGCGAGGTGTCGCTTTCGCGCAAGGTGTCGCTGCTCTTTACCGTGTACGAGGAGGTGGGCCACGGCGGCGCCTTCGTGCCGGCCGACACGCGCGAGATGATCAGCGTTGACATGGGCTGCGTGGGCGACGACCTAGGCTGCACCGAGCACATGGTGTCGATCTGCGCCAAGGATTCGGGCGGTCCGTACAACTACGACCTGGTGACGGCGCTGTCCAATATCGCGCGCGAGCTTGAGCTCGATTACGCTATCGACGTGTATCCGCATTACGGTTCGGACGTCGAAGCCACGCTCTCTGCCGGCTACGACATTCGCCATGGTCTGATCGGCCCCGGCGTGTATGCGAGCCACAACTACGAGCGTAGCCACATGGACGGCGTGCGCAACACCTTCGAGCTCGTCCGCGCCTACGTACAGCGCTAGCGATGCAGCGGCCTCGGCTGATACGGCAGTACCGACCGAGGCCGTCCTCTCTAAGTTGCGGTGAAATAGGGACTGTTGGGCGGTTTTAAACGCTTAAACAGTCCCTATTTCACCGCAATTTATGAAGGGGATGGGGCTACTTAAGTGCGCCGGTCACCGTGCCGCCGCCGAGGACGATGTCGCCGTGGTAGACTACAACGGCCTGGCCGGGGGCGATGGCTCGCTGCGGCTCGTCAAAAGTCAGCAGCATTTGCCCGTCTTCGCCGCGCGTAAGGGTCGCTGCTTGGTCTTTCTGACGGTAACGGTACTTGGCGCCCACGCGAATGCCGCCGGCATCGAGTTCTGCCTCCATGCGGTCGGCAGGGGCACTCCAGATCCAGTCGTTGGCCGTGAGCGCTGTGGCCGTTAGGTCCTCGGCCTCGCCCAGATGCACGGTGCTGCTGTCGGCGTCGACGCCCGTTACGTACACGGGATGCGCCATCGCGACGCCCAGGCCCTTGCGCTGGCCGATGGTGTAGCGCAGCGCACCGTTGTGGCGCCCGACCACGCTGCCGTCGCGCCACACAATGTCGCCCGGTGCAGCGGGATGTCCGCAGCGGCGCTCGATATAGCCCGCGTAGTCACCGTCTGGAATAAAGCAGATGTCCTCGCTTTCGGCCTTCTTGGCGTTGGTAAAGCCCTGCTCGGCGGCAATGCGGCGCACGTCGCGCTCTTTGTCCAGCCCAGCCAGCGGAAAGATCGTGTGCGCCAGGCGTTCCTGCGTAAGCGAATACAAAAAGTAACTCTGGTCCTTTTTGGGGTCCTCGCCGCGGTACAGCTGCCAGGTTCCGTCGGACGCCTGGCTCGTTTTGGCGTAGTGGCCCGTGGCGATGTAGTCGCAGCCCATATCCAGCGCCGCATCCAGCAATGCGCCAAACTTAATGTGGCGGTTGCAGATGATGCATGGGTTGGGCGTCAGCCCCTCCTGATAGGCGGTCACGAAGCGCTCGATAACGTTGCGGTCGAAGGCCTGCTGCAGGTCGAGCACATGGTGGGGCATCCCCAGGCACTCGGCGACAGCCTTTGCATCGGCGATGTCGCGGTCGACCTTACTCATGCCCGTGACGGGATCGGGCGCGGGGCAGGTGAGGCGCATGGTGGCGCCGACGCATTCGTAGCCCTGGCTTTTGAGCAGGTACGCGGTCACGCTAGAATCGACGCCGCCGCTCATGGCGACGAGCACGCGCTTGTTGTGCATGGGGAGGTTCTCCTTGGTGGCATGTGGCCAAAAAAGAAAAGCGGCGCGGGAGGCTGGTTCCGCGCCGCAGACATTGTAGCAAGTTCGGACGTCTCGTGGGACACCCTGATTGGATGGGCTCAGGCTGCCGGGAGAGAGGAGACCGGCTCGTCCGTGGGCTCAACCTATGGGCGACAGGCCCTTAGTCCTGGAACAGTGCCGTGGACAGGTAACGCTCGCCGGTGTCGGCAAGCAGGGCCACGATGGTCTTCCCCTCGTTCTCGGGGCGCTTGGCCAGCTGCAGTGCGGCCCACACGGCGGCACCGGACGAAATGCCCACGAGCACGCCCTCCTTGTGGCCCACGGCACGGCCGGTGGCAAAGGCGTCGTCGTTCTCGACGGGGATGATCTCGTCATAGACCTGGGTGTCGAGGACGTCGGGCACAAAGCCGGCGCCGATGCCCTGGATCTTGTGCGGGCCGGCCTGGCCCTTGGAGAGCACCGGGGAGGTGGCGGGCTCGACGGCGACGACCTTAATCTCGGGGTTCTGCTCCTTGAGGAACTCGCCCACGCCGGTCACGGTGCCGCCGGTTCCAACGCCGGCGACGAAGATGTCGACCTCGCCGTCGGTGTCATCCCAGATCTCGGGGCCGGTCGTGGCCTTGTGGATGGCGGGGTTGGCGGGGTTCACAAACTGGCCGGCGATAATGCTGTTGGGGGTCTCCTTCTGCAGCTCCTCGGCCTTGGCGATGGCGCCCTTCATGCCCTTGGAGCCGTCGGTGAGCACGAGCTGTGCGCCATATGCCTGCATAAGCTTGCGGCGTTCGACGGACATAGTCTCGGGCATGGTGATGATCACCTTGTAGCCGCGAGCCGCCGCCACCGAGGCGATGCCGACGCCGGTGTTGCCACTCGTGGGCTCGATGATGGTGTAGTCGCCGCCGCGCACGAGCTTGCCGGCCTTCTCGGCCTCGTCGATCATGTTCTTGGCGACGCGGTCTTTGACGGAGCCGGCGGGGTTGAAGTATTCCAGCTTGACGAGCACGCGGGCCTTGAGGTCCTCATCGGCCTCAAAGTGAGTGAGCTCCAGAAGCGGAGTGTGGCCGATAAGCTGATCGATGGACGTGTAAACATTGCTCATGGTGAACCTCCAAAGTGTTCAAATGACTGGATACCGTGTGGTTTTACGGTGTGTGTAGCAGCGAAACCCACAAACCTTATGGTTTGTTCGTTTTGCTGTTGGCAAGCATAGTAGACAGTAAAGCCTAGTAACGCAATAGGAAATAGAAGATTATTACGAGTCGATTAACCATCTTGACCGGAACGGGTATTTTCAAAACCAATATTTCGGCTAGAATTTCTACGGACTAAATGACCGAAAGGCAGCACTATACATGTTGGTTTCTACTAAGGGCAGATATGCCCTGCGCGTTATGGTCGACCTGGCCGAGCACCAGGCGGCGGGCCGTATTCCCCTCAAAGAGATCGCTGCGCGTCAGGGGATTTCGGAGAAATATCTGGAGAACATTTTGGCCACGCTCGTCCGCGCCAATATGCTCTCGGGCATGCGCGGCAAAGGCGGCGGCTATGTGCTCACGCGCCCGCCCGAGCAGTACACGGTGGGCGAGATCTTGCGCCTGACCGAAGGCAGCCTGGCACCGGTCGCATGCCTGGACGGCGACTGCAAGGGCTGCTCGCGTTCGGACGAGTGCCCCACGCTCGACGTGTGGAAGAACCTGGACAAGCTCATTAACGACTACCTCGACGGCGTGACGCTCGATACGCTCGTCGCCCCCAACGAGGGCTACGACTACGTCATCTAGCCGCACCTGCCATTTGGGGACGGGGTAGAAATGGTCGATTTTCTTGCCCTCTGAGGCTTGGCAAATGACAAGGCCGCCCATCGTTGCGATGGACGGCCTTCGTTTTGGCGTGTTGTGGCGGTCCGTATCCGGTCGCTTTAGCTCCTTGCGATGCTGTCGAGAATGCTGCGCATAATGGATACCACGATGCTGCCCATAAAGGCCGATCCAAAGCTGGCAATGGAGATACCCGCGCCCAGCAGATTGACCGACAGGTAGCTGGCCAGCTCGAGCATAAAGCTGTTGACTACGAGCTGAAAAATGCCCAGCGTAATGATCGTGAG
>DBEXMY010000149.1:0-15279 GCA_048168905.1 Collinsella sp.
GGCGACGGGCTGATGATCCTTTTGAGTGGGATAAGCGGGCTCGGCATTTTCGTCCGCTGGAGACTGCCCCGTATGCTCGGGATTTTATAAAACTGTTGGCGCTTGAGCCTGGTGAGTCGGTGCTTGATATGGGATGTGGGGCTGGGTCGATTGCTATCCCGCTTGCTCAGGCTGGGCATTCCGTGATTACTGCCGACTTCTCTCCTGCCATGTTGGGCACCCTTGATGCTGGCATTGAGTACTATGGACTCGAGGACCTAATTACGCCGCTTGAGCTTGCCTGGGATGATGATTGGGATTTGGTTGGGCCGGTTGCCAAGACTGTGGATGTTGCCTTTGCCAGTCGTTCCGTCACCACAAATGACCTAAAAGGCGCGCTTGCCAAGCTCGACCGCACGGCTCGTCGGCGTTGTGCTGTCACGATGGTCGCCAACTCCAGCCCGCGCTATGACCTGCACTTGATGAATGCCATCGGCGCCTCGGTTACCCGCAGCAACGGATTTGTATATGCCTTTAACATCCTTATTCAGATGGGCGCGCTGCCGCAGGTCACGTATTTTGAATCGCCCCGCCGCGACACCTTCGATAGCCTCGAGGTAGGCGTGACGGACTTCTCCCGTATGCTCGAACATGGCAACGAGGATAAAATCGACCGTCTGCGCGACTACATCGCCCGGCACATGATCGAGAATCCCCATGCCGGCGAGCCGGGATCCAAGGGCGTGCCGCAGGGGCGCTATATGCTCGACCATATCCGTAGGGTCCGCTGGGCCTTTATTGCCTGGGCGCCAGTTTCCGCGAACCGCCTGTAGCCCAATTGCACCCGAACCGCTTACCCGCTTGCAGCCCGCGCCGTCCACCAGTTTGGCATCCGCATTCTTTGCGAACTGGGCAAACGCGCTCCACACCACGCCGTTCCTGCGCTATCGTGGGACAGCTCACGTAGATTAAGGCCCCATTGCGGGGCGCCCCATACATAGAAAGCGAGAACCCATGGCACTGACAGGAGCCCAGGTCAAGCAGCTTCGCAGCATGGCCCATCACCTCAACCCCGCCATCATCATCGGCAAGTCCGACATCAACGAGGGCACCGTCGAGCAGACGGTCGCCTACCTGGAGAAGCACGAGCTCGTTAAGTGCTCCGTGCTGGACGGCTCCAGCCTTTCTGCCCGCGAGGCCGCCGAGGAGCTCGCCGAGCGCTGCCACGCCGACGTCGTTCAGGTTATCGGCCGCAAGTTCTCGCTGTATCGCGAGTCCTCGCGCAAGGATATCGAGAAGATCAAGCTCGTCTAAGCGCTCACGCATAGTGCGCCTGCGGGGCGTCCGGGTTATCCGGACGCCCCCTTTTTATCGCACAACGGCCATGCGCTTAAGCCTACCTTCGACCAAGCGCTCGTAGAGACGCCGCGTCTCGGGCTCGGGCACGCCCGCAATCTGCTCTTTTAGATGATGGACATGTCCGCTGTACAAATCGATGATGTCACGACGGCGACCCGCGGCGTTGTAGACGCGCATGGCACAGCGGACCATATCCTCGCGCGCCGTTTCCTGGCGAAGCCCCGCCTCGACCAGCCATATCGCCGACTGCAGATCGTTTTCTTCCAAGGCCTCGTTTGCCCCGCGAATCATGCTGTCGATAAACTTCGATTGCATAATGTGACGCATGCGCACAAAATACGTTGGGTTACAGCCATTGGGAATATAGAGCGAACCTGCATAGAGCTGCTCGACCTTTAGACACAGCTCCACCAGGTGAGGTCCGCGCGCTCCCCCACGGTTTCCCAGAATCTCCCGGGTCATCTGCTCAAACAGTCGCACGTCGGTCTTAACGTAGTCACCGTTGAGTCCAACGCACTCGTTTTGAATGAGCACACACGACTTGCCATCGGGCGTCGGCCCCAAGGCCGAACGCAAGCGCGATATCGTCGAATACAGGTTATTGCGGGCGCGGTTGAACTCGGCATGGGGCCAAAGCTCCATGGCCAGGGTCTCGCGATCGACCAGCGCATCCATACTTAACGCAAGGCGCTCCGCGAGCGTTGCCGCCTTCTTGCGACGCCACATCTTATCGGTGATGGGAAACCCGTCGCGCTCGGCACGAAATGCCCCAAACATGCGGATCTCGATATGCTCGATCGTGTTGACAGCCTCGACCTCTTCAACCTGAAACAGCCGCTCGCGCGCTTCGTCCAAATCGTCGTGCAGCGTGTATTTCGAAAGCTCGTGCACCGGAAGCTTTTTGCGTATCCTTGCACCAGACTCGCCAAGACAATGCATGGCAAGGCGTGCAAAGAGCCGATACGACGGCTCCAGCATCCCCGGGCGATTCATGGACATCCACGCCGCCAAATCGCTATCACGGCCCGCAGAGGCCAAGTGCAGCGCCACCATCCACGCCTCCGAGCCACGAACCTGCGTCTGGCTTATATCGAGTAGCTCCGCCTCCTCGCGCACCGTCATCATCGATGTGTTTCGTAAAAATGCCACGCGCTCCAGCAGCAGCGCGTTATCTCGCATATACGTTGCCGTTTCGTCAACAAGCTTGAGCACCTGGACGGCGCGGAACTTTGCGTTGACGGGGCGTCCCTCAGACATCGATTGCCACCCTTCGAGCAAAAGCCCTAAGAGCTGAAGCCGGTTGTCGCGTACGCGCACGGCAAAACGGTCGATCTCACTAAACGCCGCTTCGTCGGTCACCGGCAAGCCGGCAAGCAGGCGGCGCGCCGCCAGCACCATGCGCACCCAAATCGTCAGCGCCCTCAGGCTACGGGCATCGAGCGCCTCGACCATCAGGGCAAGCTCGTCATCGCGCGCATCGATTCCTGTAAACGAACCGTCAAAAAGCTCCACCAGCATTCGGTCCGCCCGTATAAATAAGCCGGCGATATCCAGCTCGCAATCATACGCCCCATGCTCCCTGAGCCCATCAAATGCATCGCCCACGTCCGCATATTCGGCCAAGTGGCGCTTTATCTCGATGTGCGCCGACAACATGTCGAGTGCGTCGCAGGAAGCCACGTGATCCGGAAACGAAAGCGTCGCAGGCAGCCCCAGCCCGCTTTGCCCGTAGCAAACGATGGTAAACGCCTGCGCCACTTTCCAAGAAAGCGGATCAATCTCCTGTGCAGCGCGCTCGCCCGCTCGCTCGATAACAGCCGCCATGCATCGAGCAAGCTTGGCGTTGGAAATGCTTACCGCCGACAGGTACACGCCGAGAGCCTCGGACAGTGTCGGCTCGTACGACAATCCATCGGCATTCATTGCCCCCAGTACCGCGCGGCAAACGTCCGCCCCATGTCCAGTCAAGGCCAAATCGACCCCGTACTGCCCGGCAAGTTCGAGCACGACATTCCGGTCTAAAAAGGCGTCCGCCAAATCCATCGCCAAGTCGCACCGGCCCGCCTTGATTAAAATGCGAGCCGCACGCCGTATAAGTTCGGGACTGATCTCGGCAATCAGTTTGCGCAGCCTAAGCCGCGCATTGCCATCCGTTCCCATGCAGACAAAACTTCGTTCGGCAGGGTCAATACCAAATACGGGATAGTCGCGAACCAGATACGATTGATCGACCATCGAAAGCCGCACGCCGCACGCCTCGAGCTCTGCAATATTACCCTCGCCCATTAAAACCATAAGGCCCGCAACGTTAAACAGCGTGTTGTTCTCGAGAGAAGCCAAGTCGGCAAGTACCGCGCCGTATACGTTGACAATCTCGTTTTCGAGCAGTTGGGCGACGTCGCCCTGGCCATACAGCCCCGTCTGCAGCGCCGAGACAAGCTCGGGCACACCTTGCGTGAGCTGATAAAAATCGAGCGAGGTGCTAATCGAAAACGCCGAAGCCCAAGCCGAATACTCATAGGCATGTACCTTGAGCATCTGCGCGTTGACCTTTACCGAATCTCCCAGCCCACGGATAAGCAGACGATTTGACGGACGGCATGTAAGAAGAATGCCCACCCCCGCCGCGCGCAGGCCGCGAATCATATCGATAAAGTCCTCGGTATCGCGCTGATCGAGAACCGGCACGTTATCGATTGCTATGAGCGAATGCGGCTTGTCTTTGAGTTCCTCTGCAACCACCTCGAGCTGCATGAACACCTCACGGCCAATGGCCCGGTCGGCCTCGATAACTCGCACCGACCCTCGCGTACAATCGCCTTTGGCCTCGCGAACATACTGCATCAGCACCGAAGTCTTACCAAACCCATCGGGCGCGTAGAGAAGCACGATCCCGGCTTGGCGGCCCTTGATAACCAGCTCGTTCATCAGCCGATCGCGGCGAATCATATAGCTCCCGCCTATCGACATCACTTCGAGGTCGCTCGTATTAACCAGATCTTGCACCATACCCGCTCCTAAACTCGACCACATGGATACCGTAACCGCATGACCACACCCACCACCCTATGAATAGCGTGGCACCATGTTTTTGGCTGCTTGTCGGTACGCATTCGGCAAGTTTTTGTACAGCGGGCACTGCTCGTTGTTTTTCCCTCGACAGACGACTGTTTATGCAGGTCAAATAGCTTGCTGAAATGTCCCATCTGTTCTGCAGTTTACCGTAACGGAAGCGTTTTATTTGAGTTGTGCAACTCACCTATTCACCGCTACCGTCTGCGACTATTAAGTGGTAATTGTGCATAGAATATGCTATTAAATGCATTATTCTATCTAGCTTGCACGAAGTGCGCTTTTGATGAGGATTGTTTCGCATGCGGTCTATGCTTATGGGCCGCGTAACGGCCTGTCACTTGCCCAGCAAAAAGGCCCCCGCAACGCGGAGGCCTCTCATAGCGCAATATGGTTTTCGCGGAGTCTTTACTCGCAGAGCGAAAGGGCAGCCTCGTCGGCAACGACAACGCAGTTGGTGTGCAGCTGCAGGATCGAAGCCGGGCACTCGGGCGTAACCGGACCATAGCACATGTCATGCACGGCCTGAGCCTTGGCCTCGCCGTTGGCGACGACCAGGATCATGCGGGCATACATGATGGTCTGAGTGCCCATGGTGTAGGCCTGACGGGGAACATCGTCGATGCTGTCGAACAGGCGGCTGTTGGCCTGAATGGTGCTCTCGGTGAGGTCGACGCAGTGCGTGCCCTTGGAGAAGTGGTCATCGGGCTCGTTGAAGCCGATGTGGCCGTTGTTGCCAATGCCGAGCAGCTGCAGATCCGGGTAACCGGCGGCGGCGACGATCTTGTCGTACTCAGAGCAGGCAGCGGCGGCGTCGGGGTTGGAACCGTCGGGCACATGCGTGTTGTTCAGGTCGATGTTGATGTGATCGAAGAAGTTCTCACGCATGAAGTAGTGATAGCTCTGGGGATCGTCGTGCGAAAGGCCGCGATACTCGTCCAGGTTGTAGGTGCTGACCTCGGCAAAGTCAACGTCGCCCTTCTCGTACCAAGCAGCGAGCTGCTTGTAGGCACCGATCGGGGTGGAGCCGGTGGCAAGGCCCAGCACACAGTCGGGCTTGAGGATAACCTGGGCCGAGATGATATTAGCGGCCTTGCGGCTCATATCCTCGTAGTCTTTAGCTTTAATAATCTTCATTACGCGTCCTTTCTCGTACAAGTGAGGCAAGGCTCCCTTACAAGCACTTGCCCGCGGCCCGCGTCGGCCGCAACCAACGTGTGCGGCCACCAGGGCGAGGTCGCGTAATGTATGTGTCTCGTGTCTAGCCGCGTCGAGGCCCCTGCCCGTCCACGGTGACCCGAAGCTGTTTAGCCTCGGACGTTTCCCATCTTGCCACGGAGGGCGTCCTCTTTCAAGGGCGCCCTCCGTAAACGTGTATGAATTGTAGGCTAATGGCCACGTGCACTTGCTAGCGCTCGCGAGCAACGATGAGCTGGTCCATCTCTTCGACATGCACGCCAACGGAGCCCTTGATACTCGAGAACTCAACGGAGTTGCACACCAAGATGGGAACCGTCACATCGTAGCCCTCGGCAGCAATTGCCTCGCGATCGAACTCAATGAGTACATCGCCCTTATGGACGATGTCACCCACTTGCGCATGTACGGTAAAGTGCTTGCCCTCGAGCTGAACAGTGTCCAAACCAACGTGGATAAGCACGTCCAGACCATCGACCGTGTTAAGCGCAACGGCGTGTCCCGTGGGAAAAATAGCCTCGACCTTGGCATCAGCCGGTGCAATCACACGCGTTCCGGTGGGCCGAATCGCCACGCCCTGGCCCAAAAGGCCGGTGGCAAACGTCTGGTCGTTTACCTCGGAAAGCGGAATGACGTCGCCCGAGATGGGAGCATCCAGCGTAAGGACTCGACCACGCATACCAAAAGACCTTAGGACTTTAGTGAACATGCTCCCCCTCGGACATACCAATCAATCAAAATAACCTTAACAGTTTACCACTTGGCAACGGTTTTTGACCATTAGGGAAGTTCGCGCTTGACAACCTCGACGATGTCGTCGACAACGCGCTGGGTCAGCTCGTGCGTCTCGGCCTCGGCCATCACGCGGACCAGCGGCTCGGTACCGCTCGGGCGCACCAGAATGCGGCCGCGGCCGTCAAGCTCCTTCTCGGCAGCAGCGACGGCATCCCAGATGGGCTGGCAATCGTCCAGACCGGCCTTGTTGTCGGAATGCACGTTGACGAGTACCTGCGGGTACTTCTTCATAATGCCGGCAAGGTCGGTGAGGGTACGACCGGTGCGCTTGAGCACGGCCAGCAGCTGCAGAGCCGTCACCAGGCCATCACCAGTGGTGTTGTGCTCCAGGAAGATGATGTGGCCGGACTGTTCGCCGCCGATGACGGCGCCGTCCGCGAGCATGCGCTCCAGAACGTAGCGGTCGCCCACGGCGGTCTGAACCATCTCGAAGCCCTGCTCCTTCATAGCGATGGAGAAGCCCAGGTTGCACATGACGGTCGAGACGATCTCGGAGTTGGCGAGCTTGCCGCGAGCGGCGAGGTCAGAACCGCAGATAGCCAGGATATAGTCACCGTCGATCTCATTGCCCTCGCTGTCCACGAACAGTACGCGGTCGGCGTCGCCGTCGTGGGCCAGACCGATGTCAGCATGGGTGCGCAGCACGAGCTCGCGCAGGGGCTCAAGGTGAGTGGAGCCGCACTCGACGTTAATGTCGGTGCCGCAGTAATCAGTGTTGATGGCATGGACCGTGGCACCCAGGCGCTGCAGCGCGGCGGGCGTAGTCTGGCAGGAAGCACCGTGACCGCAGTCGACGGCAACGACCAGGCCGTCGAGCCTCAGGCCATCAAGCGTATCGATGGCGTGGTCGACGTATGCCTTGCGGGCGTCCTTCATCTTGATGATGTGGCCCACGCCGGCGCCAGTCGGCAGCGTGTCGGCAGCCATGGCTTCCTCGGACATGACCCAGGCGCTGATCTCTTCCTCGACAGCATCGGGAAGCTTCATACCCTTGCGGCTAAAGAACTTGATGCCGTTGAACTCCGGCGGATTATGCGAAGCAGAAATGACGATGCCGCCGTCGAGCTCGTTTTGAACAGTGAGCAGTGCCACGGCAGGCGTGGGGATGACGCCGCAGCAATGCGGGCGGCCGCCCTCGGCCATAATGCCGGCGGTCAGAGCGCTCTCGAGCATGGTGCCCGAAAGACGCGTGTCGCGGCCGATGCAGATATCCGGACCAAGGAACTTGGTCGCCGCGCGACCAAGGCGAAACGCGAGATCGCACGAAAGATCGGCATTGGCGACGCCACGGACGCCGTCGGTACCGAAGATGTTCTGGGGCATAGGATCGCTCCTTCCCTAGCAGGCGATATGCAACCGCCCGCCCTAGTCGAAAAAGAAAAGCGGGACCCGCCGAGGAATCGGCAGGCCCCGCTTGTACATTGTATCTCGAAAGGAGATAAAACCTTAGCGCTTGGAGAACTGGGGAGCGCGGCGGGCCTTCTTGAGGCCGTACTTCTTGCGCTCGACCACGCGAGCATCGCGCGTAAGGAAACCGGCCTTCTTGAGGTCAGCACGGTAGTCGCCAGCGTTCAGAAGAGCGCGAGCGATGCCCAGGCGCAGAGCGCCGGACTGACCGGAGATGCCGCCGCCATCGCACAGAGCGATAACGTCGAACTGACCGGCGGTGTCGGTCACCTTGAAGGGAGCAAGGGCGTTCTCAACGAGCTGATGACGGCCGAAATACTGCTCGGCGTCACGCTTGTTGATGGTCACCTTGCCGGTGCCGGGGACGAGACGGACGCGGGCGACGGCGTTCTTACGACGGCCGGTACCCTGGTAGACAACGGTGTTCTCAGCCATCTTTAAGCCTCCAGCTCAATCTTCGTGGGGTTCTGGGCAGCGTGCGGATGCTCGGCACCAGCGTAAACCTTAAGCTTGGTCATCTGGGCACGGCCGAGGGTGGTCTTGGGCAGCATACCGCGAACGGCGCGCTCGATGACCTTCTCCGGGTGCTTCTCCATAGCCTGGCGGAAGCTCTCAGCCTTGAGGCCGCCGTTGTAGCCGCTGTGGCGATAATAGGTCTTCGTGTCGGCCTTGTTACCGGTAAGCTGGACCTTATCGGCGTTGATGACGACAACGAAGTCGCCGCAGTCGCTGTTGGGCGTGAACTGGGGCTTGTTCTTACCGCGCAGGATCATTGCGATCTGGGTGGCAAGACGGCCCAGGACA
Organism: Collinsella sp.; assembly: GCA_048168905.1. Classification (GTDB taxonomy): domain Bacteria; phylum Actinomycetota; class Coriobacteriia; order Coriobacteriales; family Coriobacteriaceae; genus Collinsella. Next base: position 8,614 of record DBEXMY010000149.1, read on the forward strand.
GCACCATCGGCGTCGACGAGAACCCAGTTGCGCTGGACCTCGCCCTGCTTGGCGTAGTGAGTCGATTTCGAAATCACTTAGACTCCTCCATGTACAGTACGTGTTGTTACAGAGATTCACGGGGCTCTGCAAGTAACCCGTCCATATTACCCCGCTCGCCGTACGAGTCAACAGGTATTTTGGCTCTGACCAGACTTTCTGCACATGTCGTCCATGGGTCATGATGTCGCGACACTAGCGCTCGACAAATGCCTCGATATCTCCCAGCAAGCGCTTTGCCTCCTGGCGGCCCTGAATATACAGGTCGAGGAGCTTTGCCGGATCGTGCTCGACATGACCGACCTCGACCGGCTTTTGCGGAGCGACGACCAACGCACGGCCCTCGCGCTCATACTTCCACAGGTGCATGCGCTGGATGTTGTAACGGTCGTGACGCGTCTCGATTCCCTCGAGCAGATAGGGGTAGTCGGCATAGCGGGCGCGCGCGGCAGGCATAAACTCGTAGGGCTTTTTCTCGTACGAGCGGTCCTGCGTGACAATGACAACCGCACGGTCGAAGCCCGCCTCCTCCAGCACGTGCTCGATGGGGATCGAATCGGCTACGCCGCCGTCGACGTATTTGTGCCCGTCAATCTCGACTGGCGGCGTCACCAGCGGCAGCGACGTCGAGGCGCGAACAGCGTCGAGGTCAAGTACGGCGCTTTTGACCGGCAGGTACGTGGCGGTCCCAAAAAGCATGTCCGTCGCGACGGCGTACATCTCGATGGGGCTTGCGTCGAACGTCTCGTTGTCAAAGGGATCTAGGCGGTCCTGGACATCGTTGAAGATAAAGTCGTAACCCACAATAGAGCCCGTGGACGCAAACGATGCGGCGCCCATGAAGCGGTTGTCATTGCAGAAAGCCAGGTTGATGCGGTTGGCACGGCCGATCTGGTGCGACTTGTAGTTCACGCCGTTGAGGGCGCCGGCCGATACACCGTAGACAGCCGGAATCTCGACGCCGGCCTCCATGAGAACGTCGAGCACGCCCGCAGTAAACTGTCCGCGGAAGCTGCCGCCCTCCAAAACGAGCGCGACCTTGCCAGCGTTCTTTGCCTTATCTTCTGCAGTCATGTTGACCTCCTGCGATTGCGTTTTGGCCTTCTTCTACCCAGTTTTGGGATGGCGAGCGCGCAGGTTTTTCGAGGCGGCAGGTGAAGCGGAAAGTGTGCCCCAGTTTGAGGCGGGATTCCGGGACGGATTTTCCGCTAGCCATTCATTTGGAAACTGCATCCCATTCCGAACGAGGATTCCGGGATGTATTTTCCGCTTGAGCTGCCATTGGGAAAGCATATCCCACTCTACGGCTCGATTCCGGGTCGCAGTTTCCGCTTGAGGCGCCATCCGGAAACTACGTCCCAGTCTGAATGCGGATTCCGGGACGTGCTTTCCGCCTGGGCCGCCATTGGGAAAGCGCGTCCCACTCTGCGTCACTGAGGCGTTTTCTTTACGCTCGCGCCCTGCACAGAGTTCGATTCTCCGCGGTACGGGGGGGGATCCGTTGATGCGGCGCATGGCCGGCTGAGATTCGATAAACATCGCATCCAAATTGAGCTGATAGTTTGCGCGGAGAATCTGCGTATTTGCTTCGCAAATCCGCACCGGCTTCGGTCGGCTGCCGCCGCCCTCGCCCGCGGGCTAAAAACGCTTACGCGTTTTCTTTACGCCCGCGCCCTGCGCAGAGTTCGATTCTCCGCGGTGCGGACTAGAAATAAAAAGGCAGGTAGATACGAATATCTACCTGCCTGTTGCTTATGGTGGAGGCGCGGAGAATCGAACTCCGGTCCACGAAAGCCCCCTGATTGGCATCTCCAAGCTCAGTCGCTGGTTTAGTCTCGGACGCTTTGCGCGCAGCGACACGCTCGCGGCGTCCTAACCGGTTCGGTCTTAGCCTGCGCCATACCGATTACGTGCGCAGGAGCATTCCCCTAACATGACGTCGCGCCGGTGTCGGGGAAATCACCGGGTTGACGCGCCGCTATAAACTAAGCAGCGAGAGCCATAGGCTCAAAAGAAGAGTTGTTGTCAATTCAATTTGACGGTACCCCTGTTTAACGAGGCGAGGAGACCTCGGCTTGCTTCCTCTCTCAGAGCTATCGTGTCGAAACCAGTCGCCCCCGAATGTCGGGAAAGTCTGGATGGTATCGGGCACGAATACCCAACACCCGTCGACTTTTCAAGGAACATGCAGGGCGAGCCCCGCTTGTGGAGTGTTATCTTACCACGTTCTGAAAGCGGACAGCTGTTCTATGCACGAGCTGTGAAGACCCCAATGTGCGCCGCACTTCGCACTTTTGCTACCGATCGCGTAACGTATATTTTCGCCAAGCAAAATTGACCCGTCGAAAGGACCGTTATGGATACCAAGCAGCAGCTCGTCAATGCCCTCGCAGGCCTGGGCTCAACCATTACCGAAGCTATGGATGTCATCGAAGGCTTTGTCCCCTGCGGACATCCCGCCCTCACGGTATCGAACGCACTCGTCGCGCTGGACGCTGACGATGATGCAGCTCTCGCCCAGCAGCTTGAGACCGTCGAGGGCTTTATCGACCACGTGAGTGAGAACCGCGGCGTGGCCGCCTACCACGGCATCGAGGTCGAGCTCACGGGTCCCAAAGCCGATCTGTTCGCAGCAATCCGCGAGGTAGGCGCCCTTATGCAGACCGCAGGCGTCAAAAACACCCAGGTCAACGAGTGGGTCTACCGCAGTCTGGCAGCACTCGACAGCTCCGACGAAAAGGCCGCCGAAAAGCTCGCAGAAAGTCCCGCCATTAAGGCCGAGCTTTTGTAAATAGCAGACGCGGGCCCCTTGGCGCATCGTCGTCCAAGAGGCCCGCAAACAGTTCGCGTTAACCGATAGCCGCGCCGCCGCGTTCGGTCAAAGCCAGAATCGGCATCATTTGGCGCGGGGTCTTTGCTGCAAGATCGGCATGTTCGAGCAGCTTGCGATCGTTGGTCACCAAGTAATCGACCTGTGCGCGCTTGCACGCGGCGAGCACCAAGTTGTCCTCGTAATCGCGATGGAGCGCTAAGTATTTGTCGGCCAGCCAAAGGTCCGACGCATCTGCACCCACGGCCGTGGCGTTTTCGGTCATGTTCCGAACAAACGTCAACGCCGCATCGCCAATTGCACGGGCAGATGCCTCGTCAATCGCTCCCCCGCTGGCAAGAACGCTACGTTTCAGCTCGTGTTGGACGACGTACAGCACGTCCTTAGCGATATGCACCGGGAAGAACAGCAACGCCCCCATCTCCGTCGCCTGCCCAATAAACGCACGCGCGACAAGCGACTCGGCATGGTCGACGCAAAACGAATCAACCCATACGTTGGCGTCCACCATGATCTTGAGAGGCACCCCGCTCACAGGATCATCCCCTTTTGGCGATAGCGCTCGTCCATGGCTTCGGAATAGATTGCGTCCCAATCGCGGTCGTCGGATACGGACGACGTAGCGATGCCCAGGTCCGCGTAAAGCTGATCAGCCGCCGCCCAGGATGCGGCGAACGGAGTATCGGGCGCGACGGTCTGCTGCCGGTCGTCGACGGCAGACAGCACTTCCTCGCACTGCCCACCACCCTGTGCGACCTTGGCCACGACCTTTTTGATGAGCTCGGGCAGCGAGGCGCCCGAAAGCCGCAGCGCTTCCTCGGCGCGCTCTTTAACCGAGCGATCTACGCGAACATTCACCTGTGCCATGCTGCCAACGGTAGCCATCTCAACCTCACCTTCAGCATTTACTAGCATTGCTAGCACGAGCATATATCCGAGCTAACATATCGTCAAACAAAAGAAGGCCTGCACCCTGACGGCTGCGGTGCCGCCCGAATGCAGGCCATATACTCAATCGAAAACGCTAACGCAGGTACGCCTTTGCGTTGCCCAGGCTGTAGGCGATCGTTGAGCCGTTGTGCAGCAGTGACGACGTCTGCGGAGTGATCATGCCGGTAATACCCAATGCCAACAGCGCCGAGTTGGTGAGCATCACCTTGGAATACGAACTCGCCAGACGATCAATGAGGCCCTGGCTCATGCGGCGCAGGCGCACAATCGCGGCCAGATCCGTATCGGTCAGGATGATATCGGCGACCTCCTTGGCGATGTCGCTTCCGCCACCCATCGCCAGGCCCACGTCGGCTAAACCGAGCGCCGGCGAATCGTTGACGCCGTCGCCCACCATGGCAACGTGGCGCCCCTCGCTCTTAATGCGCTCAACATACGCGTACTTGTCCTCGGGCAGCAGCTCGGCCTTAAACTCGTCGACGCCTGCCTCGCGAGCAATGCGCTCGGCCGTACGCTCCGAGTCGCCCGTGAGCATGACCACGTGCTTAACGCCCAACGCGTGCAAGTCGGCGATGGCCTCGCGGACCCCGGGCTTGAGCGGATCCTCGATACCGAGCACGCCCACAACGGTGCCGTCGACCGCCAGATACAGCGGCGACAGCCCCTGCATCCGGAGCTCGATTTGCTCCTTAATGTCGGACTCGAGTTGCGCACCCTCATCCTCGAATACAAAGTGCGCGGAGCCGATGATGGCGCGACGCTCCTCAATGGACGAAGCGATGCCGTGCGCCACGATGTACTCGACCGCAGCGTGACGCTCGCGGTGCTCGAGTCCGCGCTCACGTGCCGCATTTACCACGGCACGCGCCACCGGGTGAGGGAAATGCTCCTCCAGGCAAGCGGAAAGGCGCAGGATCTCGTCCTCGCTCCAGCCATCGGTGGTGAGCACGCAGGCAAGACGCGGCTGCGCCTCGGTGAGCGTGCCGGTCTTATCAAACACAATGGTGTCGGCCTTGGCAAACGACTCAAAGTACTTGGCGCCCTTGACCATGACGCCCATCTTGGCAGCATCGCTCATGGCGGTCATGACGGCAACGGAACCCGTGAGCTTGAGCGCGCACGAGTAGTCGACCATCAGTGCCGCCGAGGTCTTGATGAGGCTGCGGGTGGTAAGCGCAACCAGGCCCGCGAGCAGGAAGTTCCACGGGACGATCTTGTTGGCAAGGTCCTCCATATGCGACTGGCCCTCGGACTTGAGCGAGTCGGCCGTCTGCACGAGCGAGACGATCGAGCGCAGCTTGGTCTGCGCCGTGTTGGCGCGTACGCGCACCAAGATGCTGCCGTCTTCCACGACGGTTCCGGCGAACACGTCGTCACCTGCGCTGCGCTCGACGGCCAGCGGTTCGCCGGTCAGGGTCGCCTGGTTGACCATAGCGCTCCCCTGCTCGACAACGCCGTCGATGCAGATGGACATGCCGGTGCGCACGGCGACCAGATCGCCGGGCTCGAGCTCGGTCGCGGCAACGCTTACCTCGGTGTCGCCGACGACCTTTTGCGCCTTGTCGGGCACGTCGAGCAGCGAGTTGATGAGCTCGTTTTCGCTCATGGCGCGGGTGTAGTCCTCGAGCAGCTCGCCCACGTTGAGCAGGAACATCGTCTGGCCCGCGGTGTCGACATCACGCTTGACGAACGAAATGCCGATGGCCGAAGCGTCGAGCACGGGAACGGTCAGGCGCGGCTGCGCCAGCTCATGAAGAGCAGCGCGCAAAAATGCCATGTAACCGGCCACGACAAACACTGCACGCAGGGGCGTCGGCAAGAACCAGCGACGTGCGTAATGGGCACCGACGAGTGTCGCCAGATCCATGACGAGCTTGTGCTTGCGCGGCTCGAGTTGCATCACGTAGCCCGACTTGGCATCGGCGATAGCTTGAGCATCGAGTGCGCCCAAGGCGTCGAGCACGCTTACGCGGCGCGGCTCGTCGTATTCCAGCGCCATCTGGCCAATACGGCCATACACGCGCACTTTGCGCACGCCATCGATTTCGCTGCTGAGCTTAAGAAGTGCATCGAGATCGCTCTCTGGCACAGGACCCGCCAATTGAAGACGGGTCCTGCCGGGGATCTCGCTAATAATCGAGAATCTCATAGTTTGTGCCTGGGAGCGTTACTCGGCTGCCTCGTCAGCAGCGGCCTCGCTCTGGGTGATGTAGGCCGCCTCGGCAACCATGTCGTCGACATTAGCCTTGGCCTGCTCAACCATGTCCTGGTAGCCGTTCTTGATGCGCATGCCGCACGCAATGCCCTGCACGCAGGCGTTCTTGACCGGAGCGCTGGTAAGCAGCTTGATGCCGGCCGTGCCAAGCAGAAAACCGCCACCGACAAGCAGGGTATTGAACGTCGACTTCTTCATGTTGCTTCTCCCTTTTGCCGCATTGGACGCGGCACGGTGCCTCAGCACCCGAGTAAACAAGTTTGCTCGAGCACACTTTTGGAAAATAGTTTAGTTTATCTAACTATTAAGGTCAACAAAGGTTAACTTTTTGGAAATCTTGAGGTGCGATGTGACCAAGGGGACCGTCCCTGCACCCCATCCACAAAAAATGAGGGCGCCAACGGCGCGCCCATTCACTCTATTCCATTCAGCCCCACCTGACCCGAACGGCCGAGTCGTTGCAGAACCCGGGAGCCACGGCAGGGCGGGTACTTGCTCAAAATGAGTTCCCTTCAAAACAATGGGCGTGCCAACGGCGCGCCCATTCACTCTATTCCATTCAGCCTACCTGACCCGAACGGCCGAGTCGTCACGGAACCGAGGGGCCGGGCGCAGGGCCTTGCCTCTCAAT
>DBEXMY010000150.1:0-10840 GCA_048168905.1 Collinsella sp.
TGGTAAGAATGTAAAGGACAGGCCAACTCTCGTCATGATGGGCTCCAGACTTTGGCGTGCCAAAGTCCTGAAGCGATTCGCTTGTCTCAAAGGGCTGGGGTAGGGGAAGCGTGTATTGCCGAAGGGCGAACTCATTACTCATGATGGTTCGCCTTTCTGTATTCGTTAGATGATGCGTCGACGGGGTAGCGCTCGCCATTGCGCTTGAGCTTAGACGAAAGCGCCGCTGGCAGGTCGATTTCATTTAAATCTGAGAAACGCAGAAGGAAAAGGAGCGTGTCGGCGACTTCGTCTTCGATAGCTTGGCGTTGCTCGGTGTCTTCGAACATTTCTGCAATGCGCTCGTCGCTCACAAAACGAAAGAGCTGAAGGAGCTCGGAGGACTCAGTTGCCATGCCGATGGCAAGCTCTTTTGGCGTGTGATATTTGCGCCAGTCGCGTGCATCACAAAAGTCCCTGACTTGTTTCGTCATGGCATCGAGCTTATCCATCGTCCGCAACCTCACTGATGTTCATTGTTTTATTATGGCCGTATCTGGTATTTATTGCACATCATTTGGGGTGTGCGGTTTGTTCGGTCGCGATTGGCCGGTAGGAGGTTTCACCATGAAGATCGAAGTTGACGTAGGTCAGCTGCGCGAGAGCCTGCTCGACCGCGTGGGGTCTGCGGCGGGCGTGGGCTTTCCGGCCGCCATGCTCGACGTGATGGATATCGAGGACGAGTCGCCCCAAGAGCTCCTAGCCCGAGCCGAACGCGAAGGCCTCGACCTCCGTGTCTTCGCCACAGGCGACGATACGGACGACGGTTGGTAGCCATAGCCACCCCTCAACCTTATCCCCTCAATAACTTGCGGTGAAATAGGGACTGTTTAGGCTGTTAGAAGGCCTATTCAGTCCCTATTTCACCGCAACTTATGGGTGGAGATGGCTACGACGCTAGCGTGGCGATGACGGCTTCGTCGCCGGCATATATGAGGGTGTTGCCGTCGGGGATGATCGTTTGGCCGTCGCGCTTGAGCATCACCACGATAAAGGGGTGCTTGCCTTGTGGCACGTCGCGCAGGCGCAGTCCTGCCAGGCGACCGTGGGGCGTCACGGTGACCTCACGCAGCGTAACCTCGGCACGCTCTTCAAACGTCGGCGCGGCCATCACCAGAAGGTCTCCTTCCTCAATTACGGTATCGCCGTTGGGCAGCACCGGGTGAGCACCGTCGCGCAGCACCAGGACCACGAGCATGTCGGCGACGCTGCCAATATCGGCGAGCGAGCGCCCGGCAAACGGATGGCCCGCGCCTACCTTGAGCTTAACGAACGACATGCCGTCCTCGTCGCGGTAATCGTTAAACGTGCGGCGCACATCGCCTTCCGCGTCGATCATGTCGAGCTTTTTCGCCACTGCCGGTAGCAGCGAGCCCTGCACTACAATGCTCGACACGGCAATCACAAAGACCAGGTCAAATAGGTCGTGCCCACCGGGAACACCGACCACCACGGCAAAGAGGCTAAACACGACCGAAGCCGCGCCGCGCAGACCCGCCCAGCTTACGAGCGCGACTTGGCGAGGATTGGTTTTAAAGGGCGCCAACAGCAGGCCGACGGCGATGGGGCGGCTCACGAAGAGCATAAACGCCATGAGCGCCAGGCCCGGCAACAGCATTTGCGGCAGGCGTGCGGGCGTGACGAGCAGGCCCAATAAAAAGAAGATGGTCATCTCGGCCATCTCGGTGAGGGTATCGAAGAAGTGCGCCATCTCGACCTTGCCGGTGATGTCGCTTGCACCCAGCACAATGCCTGCCAGGTATACGGCCAAAAAGCCGTTGCCGCCCAGGTAGCTCGGCAGCGCGTAGGCAACGATCGCCACGGCGAACAAAAAGATGGTCTGCGCGCCCTCGGCCGTTGCGTGCGCGCGTTCAATCAGGCGGCTGGATGTCCAGCCGATGGCAAGGCCCAGTCCCACGCCCAGGATGATCTGCTTGGCCAACAGCACGGGAATGTCGATGTCGCCGCCCGCCGCGAGGGTCGCGAGCACCGCGGTAAGCATGTAGGCGACGGGGTCGTTGGAGCCCGATTCGACCTCGAGCAGCGAGTCAGTCGCGCCCTTTAGCGAAAGGTTGTGCTCGCGCAGCACGCTAAAGACGCTGGCCGCATCGGTCGATGCCACGACCGAGCCCAGCAGCAGGCCGCCGACCCAGTCGAAGCCTAGTGCAAAATGCGCAAAGGCGCCCGTGATGCCGGCGGTAGCGATAACGCCGAGCGTGCTCAGCAGTACAGCGGGCACGGCGACGGGCTTGGCGCGGTCGATGTTGGTGTTAAAGCCGCCGTAGAACATGATGAACAGCAGTGCCGTACTGCAGACGGTTTCGGTAAGCGCGTAGTCGCTAAAGTCGATGTGCGCCGGCCCGTTGACGCCCAGCAGCATGCCGAGCGCGATAAAGATGAGCAGGGTAGGGAAGGGGAGCTTTTTGCCGACGGGTTTGATGGTCAGACACAAAATGATGACGAGGCCGATAAAGAGAAGTATCTGGTTCATGGGTAGTGTCCGCTCCTGGGTGGTTGGCGTGGCACGGTCAGTTGTCTGCGGTTATTTGTACCCAAAGATGGTGGGTTTATGGGGCCGAGCCGCGGGCGTTCGCATTATCGACACGAGGCGGGGGGCGCGGGCGGTGCTGGTTGGGGCGTTGGTGCTGGTGGCGCGGTGTTTTCGGGGCGTGCGGGCGGCCGCTTGTGACCGTTGGCAGCGGTGGCACTTTCCAGCTTTATTGCAACGGAGTACAATGGGTAACGTTTAAGTTCAACTTGAAGTTTTAGTCGTGGCATCGGGCTTCGGCCGTAATGCAGGGAAAGGCGTTCCATGGCGATCTATGTGACATCTGATGCTCACGGGCACGTGCGCGCGCTGGACGAGGCCCTTTCCAAGATCTCGCTGACGTCCGACGACACGCTGTACGTGCTAGGCGACATGATCGACCGCGGTCCCGATCCGGTCGGCGTCATTAACTTGGTACGGTCGCTGCCCAACGCTCGCGTGCTTAAGGGCAACCACGAGCAGATCATGCTCGACGCGATCATTGGCCAGGACCCGCTCGATGCCGAGACCTGGGATATCAATGGCGGTTGGACCACGCGTCAGCAGCTCAACGAAATGGAATTTGAGGCATACGAGGGGCTGGTGCGCTGGGCTGCCGCCCTGCCGCTCTACGCGGTGGTCGAGACTGCCGAGCGACCGTATCTGCTGGTGCACGCCGGCGTTCAGACCGAGGCGGCGCGTGCGTTTTTGCTTGAGCATGGTGTCGATTGCGGCGACGGCAGGGGAGCGGTCGATGCCGATAGCGAGCTGCTGCAGCAAATGCTCGCCGTGCAGTCGTCCGATGACTTGCTGTGGATTCGTCACGGCTACTGGGATGCCCCGACGGGGCTGCTTTCTGCCGAGGGCAAGGGCCCGGTCGTGGTGAGCGGCCACACGCCCACGGTGTCGCTGGGGCGTTATTGCGAGGTTGGCGGCCTGGCAGGGCTCGATGAGGAGTCGGGCCGCGGGCGGATGGTGCGCTTGGGTGGCGAGGATACCGCCGGCGTGCCCGATCGCATCGATATCGACTGTGCGGCGGCCACCGGTTCCGAGTTCGGCCGCGTGGGCATCCTGCGCCTGGACGACGGGGCGGAGTTTTATGCGAACATCAACCCGGGCGAATAATCGCTGCAAAGGGTAGCTAATTTGGGACGGGGCCTTTTTGACTACTTTTGCCCTTCTGCCCGCTAATTGATTTTTCTGGGACGGGGATTAAATAATCATTTGGCTGCCCGCTGGCTAAGTGAGTAGACTTTTTTGGAAATGCCGAGCATCCAACATATTTGTCTCAACAAAACCGCAGGTCACAGACTTTTGTTTTGTCAGTGTGGTCGGGGATTCGGTAAAAGTCTACTCACTTAGTTTTGCGTGATGCATATTGTCCGCAACGAAACCCCGGCCGGGGTGATTCCATCGCAAATTCCGGTGACCGGGGGCGGCTAATTAGGCGCCGTATGGGTTGCGGGCTCGTTCTATGCGCTGGCGGATGTGGGCGTATTCGACAATCAACAGCACCAGCAGTAGGGCCATGATAGCCAGGTAGCTTACGACGGCACCCATCAGGCCCAGCAGGTTGATCAGGATCACCGGGAGCACCACGCTCACGGCAAAGCAGATCAGGTAGATCTTGGTGACGTCTCCAGCGTGGCGCAGGACCGTGATAATGGCGTAGATAAAATCGATGGCCGCGGTTACGCCGCCGGCGACGACCATCAGCAGCGCCAATGTGCGGTAGCGCTCAAAGTTGAGACCGTACATAAAGCTCATGAGGGGAATGCCGGGACCTGCCATAAATGCGGCGCACACGCCGGTGATGGCCACGATCAGTGCCATAACGGCAATAATAATCAAGTCAAAACGGCGGCGTTTGCGTGGGTTCGCCCAAATGCTCGACAGACGCAAAAGCTGCGGTTTTATAGACAAATCCGATGCTCAGCAAAATAGCCTGCGCCGGAAAGAACAGGGCATTAAAGTACAGCTGATATTTGTAAGCCAGCGCGCCTTCCATCACAAACTTGGGCATGCTCTCGATAAGGTTGAACAAAAAGAGCGCACCAAAGAGCGGGGCGCATTGCGCAAAGAGACGGCCGACTTCGCGCAGGCTCACGCGGCGCGATTTTTCGGTTTCGAGCAGGGCGAGCGGGGCGGTGACCAGCACGAGCGAGGCGATGGCGGTGACACCCATGGCCATGGCCGCGATGGGCATGCTGCGCGTAAGGAACAGCGCCACGCTAAAGATCACGATGACGCCGACGGAGCGTAGCGTTTGGCTCATGCCGGCCAGGTAGAGTTTATCGGCCTGCTGCAGGCGGCCCTCGTACACGTCCGCCACGCCGTCAATCACCTTATACAGGTAGACGCCCAGGCCAATCGTCGCCATCTGCGCGTCGTAGCCGCGGGCGCTGCTGTACATGAGGCCGCAGCCTAGGGCGAGCGCTCCGCAAAGCCAGCGGTTGAGCTGGTAGGAGGCAAAGGACGTCGTTTCGTCGATATCCGAGACTTGGAAATTGCGCACGCCGTAGTTGCACGCGATCATGATGAGCGTGCCGGTGACAAAGGCGATGGAGAACTTACCGGCTTCCTCGGCGCCCACAAGCTGCGTGGACACAATGGTGAGCAGCGGAAACGCCATGCCCCACACGGCGGTGCCCAGGGTATTCCAGAGATAGTCGCGGCGGGTGGCGTGTTCCTCGTATTCGGCTTCCTGCGTGGAGAAGCCGCCGCCGTAGACAGCGCCGAGCAGGCGGTTCCACCAGGCGTTGACCATGCGGTGGATGGGGCCGGGCTCGCGATCGCGCTCTCGGCGACGGCGCGTGGCCTGGCTGCTGTCGGCGCCGCCGGCGTTGCGCTGGCTCAGCTCCTGGATGCGTGCGAGCTCTTCGGCCGTGTGGGAGGCGGGGAACAGGCCGTTCTCGATGCGTCCGCCCTGGGACTTCGCGGTGCCACTGCTCGCTGCGGCGGGGCCGGCGACGCCATTGCGGCGGGCGATGGCGCGGCGGATGCTATCGAGGGGCGTGATGCTCAAAGCGGGGTCCTTTCTATTGCTGCGCTCTAGTATAGACGCGGCGACGTTTGCTCGTGTTTTTGAACGGATTGTTCTATATTTTCGGCGGCGCCATTCAGTAGTCGGCACTTAGGGACGTTCTTTATGTGCCGGCACTTTGGGAGTGTCCCTAAGTGTCGGTATCCGGGGACGCTCCTTGGCCGTTGCCTGTTCAAGGGTGTCCTCAACGACTGGTCGTGTAAGAATGTCCCCAATGACTAGGCCGCTTGCCTGCGATTTTTGACCGTTGGGCGGGCGCTTCGCCGTTGCCGCAAAAACGTTTTTGCATATCGGGTACAACGGACTTTACGTGAGTAAAGTGCGCGCCGCGCCCGCGTGACGCGTTTTTAAAGGAGGCCCCATGCCTGGTGTTACCCCTGCAGAAGTTCTGTCCAACTTTGGTATTACGCTGATCGAAGATCCCGCCGAGAATCAGCCCCGTCTGCTGGTCGATCTACCCGCCGCGGAGCTCGTCGAGCACGCCATCCGCCGCGAGGAAGGTCGCATGGCATCCAACGGCGCGCTGGTGATCGAGACGGGGGAGCGTACTGGTCGTTCTCCCAAGGATCGCTTTATCGTTGACACCCCCGATGTTCACGACAAGATTGCCTGGGGCGCCGTCAACCGCCCGCTTTCGATCGAGAGCTACGAGGCCATCAAAGCCGGTATTGTTGACTACCTCAACGAGCGCGACGTGTTTGTCACGCGCGGCATGGCCGGTGCCGACCGCAACCACACGCGTCGCCTGCTCGTCGCCTGCGAGCGTGCCAGCCAGGCGCTTTTCATTAAGCAGATGCTCGCCCGTCCGCTCGCTCGCGAAATCGCTCGCACCGGTGAGCCTGACTTTTGCGTACTCGCGGCACCTGGCTACCAGTGCGATCCCGCCGTCAAGGGCCTCAATTCCAGCGCTGCCGTGGTCATCAACTTCCAGGAGCGCGTGATCCTGGTTGCCGGCACTGGTTACTCCGGCGAAATCAAAAAGTCCATTTTCAGCGTTATGAACTACCTGCTGCCCGTCGAGGACGACGTACTGCCCATGCATTGCTCGGCCAGTATGGATCCCGTCACGCACGAGACCGCCGTGTTCTTTGGCCTCTCCGGTACGGGCAAGACCACGCTTTCGGCCAACCCCACGCGCCTGCTGATCGGCGACGACGAGCACGGCTGGTCCGACATGGGCATCTTCAACATCGAGGGCGGCTGCTATGCCAAGTGCGAGGGCCTGGACGCGTTCCACGAGCCCGAGATCTTCAACGCCGTTCGCTTTGGCGCCATCTGCGAAAACGTGGTGCTCGATGAGAACCGCAAGCCTAACTATGATGACGTCTCGATTACGCACAATACGCGCGTGGCCTATCCCGTCGAGCATATCCCCAACGCGTGGACCAAGGGCATGGGCACCACCCCGAGCGTCGTGCTGTTTTTGACCTGCGATGCCTTTGGCGTGCTGCCGCCCATCTCGCGTCTGACGGCCGATGCCGCCATGTATCACTTTGTGACGGGCTTCACCGCCAAGATCCCCGGCACCGAGGTCGGCGTCACCGAACCCACGCCCACGTTCTCCTCGCTGTTTGGCGAGCCGTTTATGCCACTCGACCCCATGGTCTATGCCAAGATGCTCGGCGAGCGTATTGCCGACGGTCGCACCCGCGTGTACCTGGTCAATACCGGCTGGATCGGTGGCGGCTACGGCGTGGGCCATCGTATCGAGCTTGCCTACACGCGTGCCCTGGTGGCCTGCGCCCTCGACGGTACCATCGAGGACAGCGAGTTCGTGCACGACGACATCTTTAACGTCGACATTCCCACCACGTGCCATGGCGTGCCCGACGGCATTCTGGTGCCGCGCCAGTACTGGCAGAGCACCGCTCGCTACGACGAGGCCGCGCACAACCTGGCCGTGATGTTCGACGAGAACTTCGAGAAGAAGTACTCGCACCTGCCCGAGTCCGTCAAGGCCGCCGGTCCGCACGCTCAGGTGCATGCCGACGCCCGTCATCGCGGCCGTGGCCTGCTGGGACTCCGCCACTAGCGTCGCTTTAGACCCACAACCACCATAAAGGGAGCCAGTGCGCCTTTGTGGTGGTTTTGCTCGCGCGGATGACTCGGGTTACAATACGCCTGACATATCGCCCCCTTCTCCGGATGGGGGCAGCGTAAGCGCTCTTGTGGCGGCACCGTAGGACTTTGAAGGTGGCCGTCGTAAGGGCGCTTTTTGTTTGGGTGCCCTCGCTCGGGCGCGAATCGTGAAGGGAGCACGTATGAAGAGCTTTATTGCCGAGGATTCATTTTGGGAGCTGTTTCCTCAGGCGGCGGTCGGTGTTGTGGTCGTGGAGGGTATGAAGCCCGCGGCCCAGATACCTCAAGAGGATGTGGACGCGATAGCGGCGCTGCTCGACCGTGCCAATATCGATGCGGAGCGTCATCTGACCAGCGATACAATCAGCGAGAACGCACCGGTCAAGGCATGGCGCGAGGCCTATCGTCTGTTCAAGACCAAAAAGGGCGCGCGCTGTTCAATCGAGAACCTGCTCAAGCGCGTGCTCAAGGGCAAGCCGGTGGGCCACATTACGCCCGCGGTGGATATCTATAACACGGTGTCGCTGTCCTATGCACTGCCCGTGGGAGGCGAGGATCTGCATGCGATTGAGGGGGACCTTCGCTTGAAGGTGACCGACGGCGGGGATGCGTTCCTGCCGCTTGGCGAGGAAGCGGATGACCCGACGCTGCCCGGCGAGCTTGCCTACATTGACGATGCAGGTGCCGTGTGCCGCTGCTGGAACTGGCGCGACGGCGTTCGAACGGCTCTATCCGACGATTCGGCCGACGCGTTTTTGGCGATTGAGTGCGTAGAGCCCGAGCGCATGGGGGACTGTCAGGCCGCCATCGATCGCTTAGCCGAGCTGCTTGAGCGCTATCTGGGGGCGACGGTTGTCGTTAAGACGCTTGTGACCCGCGACAATCCCCGCGTGGAGCTGTAGCAACTTCTGCAAATCATACTCGCCGGTCAAAACCACCACAAAGGTGCCTGTCCCCTTTGTGGTGGTTTTTATGTTGATGAGTTAACAAATAGGGCGCGCAGTGCTGGCGGCCGCTGAGTACGGTTAAGATGTTTACCCGTTAGCATTATGCAAGCGAAAGGCGGTCGTCTCCCATGCAGCAGAGCGACGAGACACGTTTCGAGGACTTTGTCGGACTGATCAGCGGACTCTACAAGGAGATCCAGCGCATTAAGACATCTGAGGGCGCAAGGCTGGGCCTTAAGGGCTCCGACATCATGTGCCTGTACTATCTTGAGCGCAGCAAGGACGGCCTGACTGGTGCCGACCTCGCCCGCATGGCTGGCGTGACCCGCGCTGCCGTCTCGCGCACGCTGGCGCATCTGGAGGAGGGCGGCTACGTCGAAGTCGACGATTCGGGCGATGCCGCCGTTAAGTATCGCGCCCCGGTTCGCCTGACCACGTTGGGCGGCGAGAGCATGAACGAGGCCGATTGCATTATTCGTGAAGTGCTCGACACCACCGGCAAGGCCATGGGCGTGGAGCAGCGTGAGCAGATGTATGCGTCGCTGCGTACGATTCTCAACACCTTGCGCGAGCTGTAGGGCCGCCTGGGCATTTGCTTCCCATTATCAACTGCATCGTCCCGTTTAAGCGCGTATACCGTGCCGGGGCATTGCTGTCAAAATTCCCTGCGCGGGACCTGCGCAAGAAAGGATTCGCTATGTCCGTCCGCATTATTACCGATTCCGCAAGCGATATGTCGCCGGCCGAGCACCCCGCTCTGCGTGTTTTGCCGCTGTCCGTCACCTTTGGCACCGATGTGTACATGGATGGCGTCGACATCGATCACCAGCGCTTTTACGAGATGCTCGTGGAGCGCGATGAGCTGCCCAAGACCGGCCAGGTCAACCCGTATGCGTTTTCGCAGGCGATTGCCGAGGCGCGTGAGGCCGGCGACGAGGCGGTGATTATTACCGTGGGCGCCAAGCTTTCGGGCACCAATCAGAGTGCCCGTACCGCGCTTGCCGAGGCGCCGGGCGGCGACGTGTTCGTTGTGGACAGCAACAACGTCACCCTGGGCGAGCGCGTGCTGGTTGAGTATGCGCTGCGTCTGGTGGACGAGGGCCGTGGCGCTGCCGAGATCGCGGCGGCCGTCGAGGCCGTCCGTGACCGCGTGGTCGTCATCGGCCTGCTCGAGACGCTGGAGTACTTGGTGCGCGGCGGTCGCTTGTCTGCCGCTGCGGGCGCTGTGGGCACGCTGCTCAACGTTAAGCCCGTGGTGGCCGCCGAGGACGGCCTGATCGTGCAGCTGGGCAAGGCTCGTGGCTCCAAGAACGGCCGTAACCTGCTCAACCAGAAGGTCGAAAAGGCGGGCGGCGTCGACTTTTCCATGCCGCTAGCGCTCGGCTATACGGGCCTTTCGGACGCTGTGCTCAAGAAGTACATCGAGGACAGCGCCGCGCTGTGGGCCGGCCACGCCGAGGGCGATCTGCCCATCCATACCATTGGCGCTACCATCGGCACCCACGTAGGCCCCGGCGCCGTAGCCGTAGCCTTCTTCCGCCCCGCCAACTAGCTTACCTGCCAAAAAGGGACAGGTTTATTTTGGCAGGTTTTATCTGGGCAAACACTGCCTGCCATGCCATGTGATCCATCGGCGACGGCGGGGTTGCGGACCATCGGCCGCACGGAGGCCACAAATGATCTGCAGCCTCGCCGCCCCCGAGGGGTCATTTGCTTTATGCTGTTGCGGGCGGAAAGGGGTAGGCGATGGCATCTGAGGGCTTTTTTGAGCGGGTGTACGAGGTGGTCGAGCAGATTCCCGAGGGGATGGTCGCCACGTACGGTCAGGTGGCGCTGCTCGCCGGTCGTCCGCGGAGCGCGCGCTATGTGGGCTATGCGCTGCATAGCAACCCCCGCCCTGGCCAAATTCCCTGCCACCGCGTGGTGTTTGCCGACGGTCGTATCTGTGAGGGCTTCGCCTTTGGCGGCCCCGATGCTCAGCGTGAGCTCTTGATGGGGGAGGGCGTGACGTTTACCGATCCCATGCACGTCGATTTGGGCACCTGTCGCTGGACTGCCGGACTCTAATAGCTCTGCCGTGGCCAAAGCCACCACAAAGGTGTCTGCTCCCATCGTGGTGGAACGCCGTTATCGTTGACATTTCCCCAGATAAAACCTGCCAAAATAAACCTGTCCCTTGTTGGTAGGTTTACCGTGGCTAACTTA
>DBEXMY010000151.1:0-3555 GCA_048168905.1 Collinsella sp.
AGCAGCGCGCACAGGAGAAGGAACGTGTGGCCGAAGAAGCTATTCAGGACGAGGTTGAACATGGGGCAGTCGCCAAACCGGAAGCGGTTGCCGCTCCCCCGGTGAATGAGCCCGAGGCTGCCGCAGAGCCCGCCATGGAGAAAGCGCACGAGCCCGCTACCGCGACTCCGGAGCCCGCCGCCGAGGCAAAGCCCGCCCCAGCTCCTGATCCGCAGCCGACCACACCCAAGGTCCAAGAGGTCCAGGCGACCGTCATTGAGCCCGAGCCTGCACCTGCGCCTCAGCCCGAGCCGCAGGTCACCAAGCCCGTATCCGAGACGAGCGCCCGTCGCGATAAGCCCGCCGGCAAGACCAAGGCCATCGAGCGCCATCGCCCCGGTCGCGTGCGCATGGGCCTGGGCCTGATCGGCCTGGGTCTTAAGACGCTCATTACCGGCAAGACGAAATAGTCGTTTGTAGAAGCGCCCCGTATTTGAGGAATGCCCCAGATACGGGGCGCTTTTCCCTGCTACCATGGTTGCGAACAAAACCGCGAATGACAGGCAGGAATATGAAGCTCACTATAGAATCGATGACCTACGGCGCCGACGGGCTGGCGCACGCCGACAACGGCAAGGCCGTCTTTGTGCAGGGTGCCGTGGCAGGCGACACCGTCGAGGCCGAGGTCGTACAGGACGGCAAGTCGTTCATGCGCGCCCGCACGACCGAGATTCTGGAGCCGAGCCCCGATCGCATTCAGCCCCCCTGCCCCTTCGTTGGCATCTGCGGCGGTTGTTCGTGGGGCAATCTCTCACGCACGGCACAGCTCGCCGCCAAGGAGCAAAACCTGCGCTCCACGCTCGAGCGCATCGGCAAGTTCGCTCCTGAGCAGGTCGATGAGTTGGTACAGCCCATCTGCCACACCAAGGACGACTGGGGCTACCGCAATAAAATCGAGCTCGAACCGACCGTCGTCAACGGTCGCGTGCGCCTTGGCATGCACGGTGTCGACCCCAGCAAAATCGTGACCGTCGATGCGTGCCCGCTGTTCGATAAGCGCTTCCCGAAGGCGCTCAAATCGGTCGTCGGCGCACTCAACTATCTAAGCGGCAGCCATGACTTGGGACTCGAACGCGTGGGCATTCGTGCATCGCGCCGTACCAAGGCACTCGAGGTCGCACTCTGGACGCCTACAGGCTCTTTTCCGCGCTCGCAGGTCTCCCGCGTGCTGGCGGACGCCGCTCATCCCACGAGCATCGTGCGCGTGATGAGCAAGGGCGAAAAGAAGGCCCGCCGTGTCTCCAAGGTCGAAATGCTCGCCGGAGAGGGCTCATGGACCGAGAATATCGCCGAGGGTCAGATGCGCTTGTCTGCCCCGTCTTTTTTCCAGGTCAACACCAAGGGTGCCGAGATTTTGATCGAGCTTGTCATGGAAGCGCTCGACCCGCAGGAAGACGAGCTTGCCGTAGACCTGTACTGCGGTGCCGGCACCTTTACCCTGCCGCTCGCCCGCCGCTGCGACTTTGTCGCCGCCGTCGAGGCCTACGGCCCCGCCGTGCGCGATCAACCCCGTAACCTGGAAATCAACAAGCTTGATAACGTCGACGTCATTGGCGGAGACGCGGTGCGCGAGTTCCCCGACCAGGACGCCGATGTCCTAGTAGTCGACCCGCCGCGTGCGGGCCTCGCCCCCGAAGCCATCGACCTTATCGCCAGCACGAGCGCTCGCGATGTCGCCTACGTGAGCTGCGATCCGGCCACCCTGGCGCGCGACCTCAAGCGCTTTGTCGAGGAAGGCACCTTCTCCCCCGTAAAGATCACGCCAGTCGACCTGTTCCCACAAACCTTCCACTGCGAGACCGTCGTCCACCTTAGGCGCAACTAGCCACTTAATCATTGCTCAGAAAAATCATTGGGAAATCGAGCGTGGCAAGCGGAGGTCTTCGGGGTATAAGACGGCTAATTGTATGCCGCCTATGAAAGGACCCCTCATGCCCAGCGTTGCCGTTCTCGCCGCCGATGGCTTTGAAACTATTGAGTGCTTGACCATGGTCGATGTCATGCGTCGCGGCGGCGTGCGTGCCACGCTCGTCTCGATTATGCCCACGCGTGAGGTCGTAAGCTCGCTGCAGATCCCCGTGACCTGCGATGCGCTCTTTGATGAGATCAACTTTGACGAGTACGACTGCGTCGTGCTGCCCGGCGGCCTACCCGGTGCCACCAACCTGCGCGCCGATCAGCGCGTCTGCGACGTGGTCTGCGAGTTCGCCGCGACCAAGCACGTCGCCGCCATCTGCGCTGCCCCGTTTATCCTGGGCGAGCTCGACCTGCTCGAGGGGCGCCACGCCACGTGCTTCCCTGGCTTTGAGAAAAGCTTCCCCGAAGGCGCCTATACTGGCGAGAAGGTCACGCAAGACGGCAACATCATCACTGCCAGCGGCATGGCACAGTCCCTCCCCTTTGCATTGGAGCTGCTGCGCACGCTCGCTGGCGACAAGGCCGTCGATAAGGTCGCCGAGGGCATCCAACTATGATTTTGGCTTCGCAATCGCCGCGCCGCATAGAGCTGATGCGCGAGGCAGGCTACAACATTCGCGTGATTCCCGCGGATATCGACGAAACGCCCTTTGATGGCGAGGCTCCGCTCACGCTTGTCGAGCGCTTGGCACGCGCCAAGGCGGCTGCCGTTGCTGCCGAGTATGCCGAGCCCAAAGAACTGACGGTCGCGGCCGACACCATCGTCACCTTCGACGGCAAGATTTTGGGCAAGCCGGCAACCGAGGGCGAGGCGCGCACCATGCTCCGTGAGCTTTCGGGCCGCACGCACCAGGTCGCAACCGGCGTCTGCATCGTTAAGGCAGGCGATACGGCCGCCCCGCATGCCGCCGAGAGCCTGTCGTTTGTCGATGTGACCGACGTGACATTCTACGAGCTCACCGACGAGCAGATCGAGCACTACGTTGCCTCGGGTGAGCCCATGGATAAGGCAGGCGCCTACGGCATCCAGGGCACAGGCGGCCGCATGCTCGTGCACGATATTTCGGGCGACTTCTATAACGTAGTGGGCCTACCCATCGCCCGCGTCGCGCGCGCGATTCAAAAACTCTCGTAATTGCATCTGGCGCTGGGTATTCCCCAGCGCCTACAATTTTGGCGTACCGTACGGATCCCGACCGGGCACAAGGCGCGGCGGAAAACCGATAGGAGTTAAACATGGATACACTGCTCGAGGCCATTGACGTCTGCGATGTCGATGGCTTTTGCTATGGCAACTATACGGACGAGGAGGCCGGCACCGGTTGCACCGTAATCGTGGCACCCGAGGGCGCCACCGGCGGCGTTGACGTACGCGGTGGCGCTCCCGCTTCGCGCGAGAACGACCTGCTACGACCCGAGAACACCGTCGACAAGGTCCACGCCGTCTGCCTTTCGGGCGGATCGGCCTTTGGCCTCGAAGCTGCAAGCGGCGTCGCTCGCGAGCTTGAGAGCCGCGGCATCGGCCTTCCCGTCGGCCCCACGCAGGTGCCTATCGTGTGCTCCAGCTGTATCTTCGACCTTGCCTTTGGCGACCCCACC
>DBEXMY010000152.1:0-3184 GCA_048168905.1 Collinsella sp.
GCCAACGAGGCGCGCCGCGACGGGTCGTCGCTCCATGCGTCTTGGAAAGAGCTGCTGCAGCACCTGGACCAGGCTTACGAATTCGACCGTGTGGTCTACCTCTCTACCTATCTCACGCCGCATACCGAGGCCGTTGGCGACATCGAGCTGCTGCGCTCCGTCTTTCGAGCTTGCATGGGTCGCCAGATTCAGCTGCTGTTTGTGACTGGTCCCATGGGAGCGGACGGTGCGGTGGACGTTGCGGGGCAAAACGGCAAGGGCATCATTGCCCGTGCGGCCAACGACCTGTGCCGCTACTATGCGGTCCGCGACGGCATTCAGGCCAAGATCTTGCGCGTGCCGTATCTGTACACCGCCTCGCCCACGCTGGAAGACCCGATTTTGACCCCGCTGTTCGAGGCGTGCTCGCAAGGCTCTGCTGTCATGAGGGCTGGGGCGGACTCACCGCTCGGTGCCCTCTGCGCCGAGGAGCTGGCCGTTCTGGTGCGTCGCATCTTCGACAGCTGGGATGCCACATTCGAGGAACTCGAGGTTCCGGATAGCTTTGCCCACACCGTGGGAGACCTGGGCGAGGCGCTCAAGGGCTTGTTCCCGGGGCTCGACATTACCTACGACGGGGACGCCGTCGTCTCCATTGCTCCGAGCGATACCGTCCGCACGCGCTATGGCTGGTTTCAGCGCTACGACCTGTTGCGCGATCTTTCGACCATTCAAGCGCGTTGGGATGCTGGCCGCGCAAAGAAGGTCAACCCCTTGCGCGCCGCCATCGACCGCATCCAGATGCGCACGCCGCCTATTAAATGCCTGGAGACGGTAGCCGCCTGGGTCCTGTTCGAGGTGCTGGAGCACCTGTTCTCCCAATCTACCCAGCTCAACGTGCTCGATTATCGCCTGCTCTACGTGGTGCTGATCGGCACGCTGTATGGCTTGGACTTTGGCTTGGTCGCGGCACTGCTGGCGTCGGTGGGTTTGGCCGCGAGCTACTTTACTCAGTACGGCTATACCTTCCAGGGTCTGTTCTACGAGCCGTCCAACTGGCTGCCGTTTATTGCGTACTTTGTGGTGGGCGCCGTGTGCGGCTATGTGCAGCTGCGCAACAGCGAAGCTATTAGGGCGGAGCGCGATCAAAACGAGCTCGTGCGCAACCGCAATACGTTCCTTACGCAGCTCTACCACGACGCGATCGAGGACAAGCGCGCGTACAGGCGCCAGATCGTGGGTCGCCACGACAGCTTTGGCAAGATCTTTGCCGTGACGCAGGAGCTCGATGTGCTCAACCCGCGCGACATCTATCGCAAGTGCTGCGAGCTTCTGGGCGAGATCCTCGAGAACGATTCGGTGGCGATCTACCATGTTTCGGGCGGGGCATTTGCACGCCTGGTGGCAGCAAGTCCCGCGATTGCCGAAGATGCCGCACGCTCGCTCACGCTTGAGCAGCTTGCACCTCTTTTGGGCGACGGGGGTCGTTCGAACCTGTGGGTGAACCGCGAGCTGACGCCGGGGCTTCCCATGTTTGGATACGCGATCGAGCGCGACGGGGCACCCGCCGTGTTGATCTTTGTGCGTAGTGCGGCCGAAAACCAAATGACCCTCTATTATCAAAACCTGTTCCGCATCTTGTGCGGGCTGGTCGAAAGCGCGCTGGGCCGTGCCTTTGACTATGAGGCGGTGGCGCAGGATAAACGCTGCGTTGACGGTACTTGCGTGCTCAAGCAGGCTGCCTTTGGCCAAGAGCTCGCGGCGGAGCAGGCGCTGGCAGATAGCAAGATGGGGAGTTTTTTGCTCCTGCGCGTGGTACCGGGCGTGGAGCCTGTCGGCGAGCTGGTGGGCGCAATTGGGTCGGCAATCCGCGAGAGCGACGCGGCGGGCTTGGTCGACGGCGACGTGCTCTATCTGCTTATGCGCCAGGCAAAGGCGTGCGATCTGCCCATTATCCGCGAGCGCCTGAGCGCAAAGCATATTGTGGTGGAGCCCGTCGACGGCGAGGACATTGTGGAGCTGTTGCAGCACATTTCTTACACCGGTGACGGTGAGGGGGGTGCCGCTTGATCTCGCTTGTCGTTGCTGCTGTCTTGCTGCTGATTCATGCGCTGGTTTGCCTGATGCTGTGGACGCTCATGAAGCTGGGCCTGCTGCCGGTGCGCGGGCACATGCTGGCTGTGATAGTGCTGGTGCCGCTGTGGGGCCCGTTGCTGGTGGTTCTGTTATCGATCCGCAGCGCGAAGTTTGGCGAGGGACTGAAAGAGTCTGCGCTGGAGTCGCTGCGCTTCAACGACGAGCTCCATCGCAGTATGTCGGTACCGAGTGGTGAGGACGATGCAGGCGTAGTGCCGCTCGAGGAGGCGCTCATCGTCAACGACCCGGCATACCGGCGCCGTCTAATGCTTTCCATGCTCACCGAGGAGCCCGACGCGTACCTGGCGCAGCTACAGGCGGCTAAGCTTAACGACGACGTTGAGGTGGCGCACTATGCCGCGACGGCGGTGGCGCAGATCTCCAAGGAGTCCGACCTTAAACTGCAGCAGCTGGAGCGTGCCTTTAAGACGGACCCGAGTGCGCAAAACCTCAACGAATACTGCGATTTTCTTGGTGAATACTTGGGCTCGGGTTTGGCTGAGGGGCGCGTGGCTCAGATTCAGCGCCAACAGTACGCGCGCCTGCTTGCGCGTCGCTGCGAGCGCGAAGACACTTTTGAGCTGCGCATTCGATACGCGACGGCGCTGGCCGATGTCGGACAGATCGACGAGGCGCAGGTCGTGACCGACCAGCTGGTGCTCGACGTGCCCGAGGAGCAGGAGGTTTGGATGCTTTGCCTGCGGCTGGCCGTGATGCGCCACAACGGTGTCGAGGTTCACCGTGTGATCGATGCGATTGACAAGCAACATGTGTATTTGAGCGCCGACAACCGCGAAAAGTTGGCGTTTTGGCGCGACGGGGATGAGGTCCGATGAGCGTGGCGCAACATATCCGCGACCGTGCAGGCCGCTTTCGTTGGATGGGGCTCCTCGTGGTGTGGGCGGTCTTTATTGCCATGGCCGCCGTGCTGCTAGTGGAGCGTGCCGGCGTGCAGTACAGTGCGGGCCAGCATAAGCTGGGGATGCTTGCCGCCAACGATGCGGTGCCGGCCTCCTCGGCAATCTTTGGCCAAAAGCCCACGTGCCTGGTCATTACCGATTCCGATCAA
>DBEXMY010000153.1:0-12821 GCA_048168905.1 Collinsella sp.
ATGCAGGCAGCGCGCCTTTTGCGTTGAGCTTCGTTGAGGTTCGAAGTAGTGGACTAGTTGGCCATGACGCCTTCGGTCCATGCCTCGACGTCCTCGATGCGCAGGACGTTGGCGACCTCGGCCACGCAGTCGACGCTGGCAAGCTCGGCGGCGGCAGCCTGGACGTCCTTCTCGAGCGCGCGGTGCGTCAGGAAGATGACCGAGCAGGCATCGCTGACGCCCGACTTGCCGTCCTCGACCTGGTTGATGAGCGAGATCGAGATGTTGTGCTTGGCAAAGATGTCGACCGTCTCGGACAGGGCGCCCACGCGGTCGGCGACCTTCAAGCGCACATAGTACTTGGTCTGGAGCTCGTCCATAGGCTTAAAGGCGAGGTTGTGACCATAGGGCTCAATCTCGGGCAGCGGAGCCACGCCGCGGCTGATCTGCTCGGAGAGCGACAGGATATCGCCCACGACGGCGCTCGCGGTGGGGAAGGAGCCTGCGCCGGCACCGTAGAACATGGTCTCGCCCACGGCGTCGCCTACCACGTAGACAGCGTTCATGGCGCCGTTGACCTTGGCAAGCATGTGGTCGGCGGGGATCAGCGTGGGATGCACGCGGACGTCGACGCCGGCGTCGGTATTGCGGGCGATGCCGAGCAGCTTGATGGTGTAGCCGAGCTCGCGGGCCTGGGCAATGTCCTCGGCGCCGATGGTACGGATACCCTGCTGGTAGACATCGTCGGTGGTCACGCGGGTGCCAAAGCCGATGGAAGCAAGGATTGCCGTCTTGCTGGCGGCGTCGAAGCCGTCGACGTCGGCGGACGGGTCGGCCTCGGCATAGCCCTTTGCCTGGGCGTCGGCGAGCACGTCGGCGTAATCGGCGCCCTCGGCGTCCATGCGCGACAGGATGTAGTTGGTGGTGCCGTTGAGAATGCCAGCGATGGTCAGGATCTTGTTGCCCACCAGGTCGTGCTCGAGCGTGCTGACAATGGGGATGCCACCGCCGCAGCTGGCCTCGCACTTAATCTGCACGCCGCACGCGCGCGCCTTCTCGGCAAGCGTCTCGACGTGACGGCCCAGCAGGGCCTTGTTGGCAGAGACGACGTGCTTGCCGTGCTCAAAGGCAGTGGTGAAGATCTCGGTCGCGGGATGCTCGCCGCCGATCAGCTCGACGACGATATCGACGGCGGGGTCGGTGACGACATCGTGCCAGTCGCTCGTAAAGGCCTCGCGCTCAATACCGGCAGCTTCGGCCTGCTCCCAGGCAAGCGCGCAGGCGCGGGTCAGCTTAAGGTCGATGCCGTAGGCGGCCAGGTACTCAGCGTGGTGGCTCTTGATCAGACGGGCCACGCCGCCGCCGACGGTTCCAAGACCGATGAGGCCGACGTTCACGGTGCGCAGGGGTTCGCTCATAGATAGCTCCTTCGTGCATCTTATGGATGGATTAACCGCTTAAAGGTTGAGTGCATTCTAGCGTGAACCGAGGGCGCGTGCTCGCCAGGCAACAGGAGTCGCACAAAACGGCACCCCCGAAACGCTGCGGAAACATTGGATACATGCTCACTACAAACGAACTTCCGTAACAAACTGTCAACGTTTGCACCATAAGGTTTGCCCTGTGCGACTGGGGCATGCAGGCGCTCGTCGGCCCCGTCACGACCGGTGCTGCCGTCGCCGTCTCGGGTGAGATCGCCGACGATATGCTCATGACCCCGTTTTCCGCCGACGATGAGAAGAACGCCGACTTCGTCAAGGCCTATAAGGATGCCTACGACGAGACGCCCACCCAGTTTGCCGCCGACGCCTACGATTGCGTCCACGCCATCGCCGAGGCTATCGATAAGGCGGGCATCGACATTACGGCTGACGGTGCCGACATCGCCGGCGACCTTGCCAAGGCCATGCGCAAGATCAAGATCGAGGGCCTGACGGGCGAGCTGACGTGGAACGATGAGGGCCAAGTCGAAAAGCCCGCTACGGCCTATGTGATTCAGGACGGCAAGTACATCGCCGCCTAAGTGCATATAACGAGACCGGTGGGGCCGTTTTATTCAGGGCGGGGACGCCTGTAACAGAACGGAAACATTACTTTCACACAATAAAGTGGCTAAACTGCATAAACCGACAGAAATACGCATGATTATGGATAAATGAACAAATCAAAAGAAAAGTTGAAATAATCGCCACTTTCCTTAACTAAAGCGTCTAGTATTTTGCGAACGCCGAACACGGCGAAGGATGGCCTGTCGGGTAACCGAAACCCGACGAGATTTGAGAGGAGAGCCGCATGTCGAGCCTCACCGGTAAGTCATTGAACCCTGTTATGAATCGCAGGAGCGTTATCGCGAGCGCAGCAGGTCTGGGGGCGATGTCCATTCTAGCTGGCTGCTCCTCCAACGGTGGCGACAGCGGTTCCGCTTCGGGCGACGCTTCGTTTAAGATCGGCACCATCGGCCCGCTGACCGGCGCCAACGCGTCCTACGGCAAGTCCGTTACCCAGGGTGTCGAGCTTGGCTGCAAGGATTTCTCGACCAAGGAGCTGCCGCTTGCCAGCAAGGCCGAGGATGACCAGGCCGATGGAGAGAAGGCCGTCAACGCCTTCAACACCCTGCTCGACTGGGGCATGCAGGCCCTCGTCGGTCCGACCACCACGGGTGCGTCGGTTGCCGTTGCCGCAGAGTGCGGTAACGACCCCAAGACGTTCATGATCACCCCGTCCGCGTCCTCCGAGGACGTCACCGACGGCAAGGATTGCGTCTTCCAGGTTTGCTTCACCGACCCCAACCAGGGTGTCAACGCCGCCAAGTTCCTGGCCCAGAAGTATCCGAACGAGAAATTCGTGCTGTTTTATAACTCCGGCGACGCCTATTCTTCGGGCATCGCAGATTCCTTTACGGCCCAGGCCGCTGAGTCCAAGCTCGAGGTTGTTGACGAGGAGACCTTTAAGGACGACTCCGCCACGAGCTTTACCAACCAGCTGACCAAGGCCAAGCAGGCCGGCGCCACCATGATCTTTGCGCCGATCTACTACACGCCGGCGTCCGTCCTGCTCAAGAACGCCAAGGACATGGGCTACGACGTCAAGATGATGGGCTGCGACGGCATGGACGGCATCCTGGGCGTTGAGGGCTTCGATACCTCTCTTGCCGAGGGTCTGCTGCTCATGACTCCGTTCTCCGCCGACGACGAGAAGAACGCCGACTTCGTCAACGCTTACAAGGATAAGTACGGCGATACCCCCGACCAGTTTGCCGCCGACGCCTACGACGGCGTGCACGCGGTGGCCGAGGCCGTCAAGGAGGCCGGTCTTGGTGTCGACGCCGATCCGACCGAGGTCGCCGAGAAGCTGTCCAAGGCTATGCTCAAGATTACCGTTGACGGTCTGACCGGCAAGCTTACCTGGAACGATAAGGGCCAGGTCCAGAAGGAGCCCACGGCTTACGTCATCACCGACGGCAAGTACGTACAGGCCTAATTGGCCGCCTTACATAGAGCGGTTTTGATCCCAAGCAGGGGAGGTTTTGGCCTTCCCTGCTTGCTTGGTATCTAGGGACGATGTAACGTCCCTGTTTCATACATCAACTGGAAACCTATTCGAAAGGGGGATGTGGAACATGACGGTCTTTATCCAATACCTGGTCAACGGCCTGTCCATGGGCAGCGTCTACGCCATCATCGCGTTGGGCTACACCATGGTCTACGGTATCGCCAAGATGCTGAACTTTGCTCACGGCGACGTTATCATGGTCGGTGCCTATGTCTCGTTCTGCGCCACGTCGTATCTCGGCCTCCCGGGCTGGGCATCTGTAGTTCTCTCTTGTGTGGTCTGTACCGTTCTCGGTGTTCTCATCGAGGGTCTGGCCTATAAGCCGCTGCGCCAAGCAGGCCCGCTGGCCGTTCTAATCACGGCTATCGGCGTGTCCTACTTCCTGCAGAATGCCGCGCAGCTTCTGTGGGGCGCCACGCCCAAGAACTTCACTTCGCTCGTCACCTTCCAGGTGCCGGAGTTCTTGGCCAAGTTCAACGTAAGCGCCGTCTCGCTCGTCACCATCGTCGCCTGCCTGGTTATCATGGCCGGCCTGATGTTCTTTACAGGTAAGACCAAGATGGGCAAAGCCATGCGCGCCGTGTCCGAGGACAAGGCCGCCGCTCAGCTCATGGGCATCAACGTCAACCGTACCATCTCGATGACGTTCGCCATCGGCTCTGCCCTTGCCGCCATCGCCGGCGTGCTGCTGTGCTCCTACTCGCCGGTGCTGCAGCCCACGACGGGCGCCATGCCTGGCATCAAGGCCTTCGACGCCGCCGTCTTCGGTGGCATCGGCTCCATCCCCGGCGCCTTTGTCGGTGGCATTCTTATCGGCATCATCGAGGCGATGGCACAGGCTTACATTTCCACGAGCCTTGCCAACTCCATCGTCTTTGGTGTTTTGATCATCGTCCTGCTCGTCAAGCCTGCCGGCCTCTTGGGCAAGTACGTCCCCGAGAAGGTGTAGGTGAGCGTTATGAAGTTTCTTAAAGATAAGCAGACGCGTCACGACTTTGTTACGTATGCCATGTGCATCGTGGCCTTCGCCATCGTGTTCTTTATGCAGTCGAACCACATGATTCCGCGCATGATCGCCGGTCAGTTGGTTCCCATCACGGCCTATATCGTCATGGCCATCTCCCTTAACCTCGTCGTCGGCATCGCGGGCGACTTGTCGCTGGGCCACGCGGGCTTTATGAGCGTCGGCGCCTATACGGGAATCGTCACCGCCGTCGCGCTGGAGAGCGCCGTCCCCTCCGATCCAATACGTCTTGTCATCAGCATCGTGGTCGGCGCTATCGCCGCTGCCATCTTGGGCTTCTTGATTGGTATCCCGGTCCTGCGCCTGAGCGGCGACTATCTGGCCATCGTGACCCTGGCTTTTGGCGAGATCATCAAAGAGATCGTCACCTGCCTCATTGTGGGCGTCGACTCCCGCGGCCTGCACGTGATCTTTAACATCACGGGAAACTCTACGATCGACGACCTGCACATGCTCGAGGACGGCACCGCCATCATCAAGGGCGCCCAGGGCGCCTCGGGCGTGTCGACGTACTCGACCTTCCTCGCCGGTGCCATCCTGGTCATGGTCGCACTCGTGATCGTGCTCAACCTGGTTCGCAGCCGTACCGGCCGTGCCATTATGGCCGTGCGCGATAACAAGATTGCAGCCGAGTCCGTAGGCATCTCCGTCACCGAGTACCGCATGATCGCCTTCGTGGTTTCCGCTGCCCTCGCCGGTGCTGCTGGAGCCCTCTTCGGCGGTAACTTCTCGCAGCTCTCCGCCACCAAGTTCGACTTCAACACGTCCATCCTCATTCTGGTGTTCGTGGTCCTGGGCGGTCTGGGCAATATGCGCGGCTCCGTCATCGCGGCGGCGCTGCTTACGGTGCTTCCCGAGCTGCTCCGTCAGTTCTCGGACTACCGCATGCTCATCTACGCCATCGTGCTGATCCTGGTCATGATCTTTACCAACAACCCGCAGCTCAAGGCGTTCTTCGGTCGCGTCAAGGACCGCTTTGCTTCCAAGAAGGAGGTGGCAGCCGATGCCCAGTAAGTTTGAGTTCAAGAAGGGCAAGATGGTCCCGTATCCTTCTGGCGCCATCGTTCCCGATCGTGACCTGGGCGAGCGCCCTGCACTCGAGTGCATCCACCTGGGCATTGAGTTCGGTGGCCTTAAGGCAGTCGACGACTTTAGCCTGACTATCGGCAAGACCGAGATCGCCGGTCTGATCGGCCCCAACGGTGCCGGTAAGACCACGGTTTTCAACCTGCTCACCAAGGTGTATCAGCCCACGCACGGCACCATCCTGCTCGACGGCGAGGATACCTCGGGCAAGTCGGTCTACCAGGTCAACCGCATGGGTATTGCCCGTACCTTCCAGAACATTCGCCTGTTTAATACCATGACGGTGGAGGATAACGTTAAGGTCGGCCTGCATAACCAGGAGCGTTACTCCGGCTTTGAGGGCGTGCTGCGCCTGCCGACGTATTGGAAGCACGAGAAGGCCGCCCACGAGCGTGCCATGGAGCTGCTGTCCATCTTTGATATGGAGCATCTGGCAAACGAGCAGGCCGGATCGCTGCCTTACGGCGCTCAGCGTCGTCTGGAGATCGTCCGTGCGCTTGCCACCAACCCCAAGCTGCTGCTGCTCGACGAGCCTGCTGCCGGCATGAACCCGTCCGAGACCGCGGAGCTCATGGAGAACATCGTCAAGATTCGCGACACCTTCGGCATCGCCATCATGCTTATCGAGCATGATATGTCACTCGTTATGAACATCTGCGAGGGCATCTGCGTGCTCAACTTTGGCAAGGTCATTGCCAAGGGTACGGCCGAGGAGATCCAGAACAACGACGCCGTTATCGAGGCATATCTGGGCAAGCAGGATAAGGGGGAGAACTAAATGGCAGAGCCGATGCTTTCCGTCTACAACATCAACGTCTGGTACGGCGCCATCCACGCCATCAAGGACATCTCCTTTAACGTCAACGAGGGCGAGATCGTGGCCTTGATTGGTGCCAACGGCGCCGGCAAGTCCACGACGCTTAAGACCGTCTCGGGCCTGCTGCGTTCCAAGACCGGCTCCATCAAGTTTATGGGCGAGGACATTACCCATACGCCTGCCGACAAGCTGGTGGGCAAGGGCCTGGCTCAGGTTCCCGAGGGCCGTCGCGCCTTTTTGCAGATGACGGTCGAGGAGAACCTGGAAATGGGTGCCTATACGCAGCCCAAGTCCACGGTGGCTCCGGGCCTCGAGCGCGTCTACGAGCAGTTCCCGCGCCTAAAGGAGCGCCGTCGCCAGGTCGCCGGCACCCTTTCGGGCGGCGAGCAGCAGATGCTCGTTATGGGCCGCGCCCTTATGAGCAACCCTAAGCTGCTCATGCTCGATGAGCCCTCCATGGGTCTGGCGCCGATTCTGATTGAGCAGATCTTCCAGATCGTCGAGGACCTGCACAAGGCCGGCACCACGGTGCTTCTGGTCGAGCAGAACGCGCAGATGGCACTTTCCATCGCTACACGCGGCTATGTACTCGAGACCGGCAAGATCACCATGACCGGCACCGGTCAAGAGCTGCTGCACGACGATAACGTCCGCAAGGCCTATCTGGGCGGTTAATCCATTCAACAAAGGGGGCGCTGACCAACCCGGTCAGCGCCCCCTTTTAAGTTGCGGTGAAATAGGGACTAAATGGGGGCGCTAGACGCCAAAACAGTCCCTATTCCACCGCAACTTCATGGGGATGTGTGACAATGCCCGTCGGAAAACGTCTGCTGTCTTTGGGGGTTCAACTATGCTGTACGAGTTTTGTGCGGAGAACTTTGAGCGAGTGCCGGCGGCCATCGAGGCCGGTGCGGGGCGCATTGAGCTGTGTGACAACCTCGCCGTCGGTGGCACCACGCCTTCCGCCGGCGTTATTAGCGCTACGGTCAGCTACGCTCACGAGCATGACGCGCGAGTGATGTGCATGATTCGTCCGCGTGGTGGCGACTTTCATTACAACCAGGACGAGCTGCGCATGATGGAGATGGACCTGGGCCTTGCTGTGAGTGCCGGCGTTGACGGCCTGGTCTTTGGCTGCTGCAAGCCCTGTGCCGGCGGCTGGGCGCTCGACGAGCTAACCCTCGGCGCCCTCGTTATGGCTACGGGCTGCGCGACCGAGGAGTGCAAGCGCGAGTCCCTTGACATCACCTTCCACATGGCATTTGACCAGCTCTCGCCCGAGGCTCAGCTCGACGCCATTGATACGCTCGCCGACTGCGGCGTTACGCGCATCCTCACGCACGGTGGTGCTGCCGGTACGCCGATCGAGGATAATTTCGATCACCTGGCTCGTTTAATCGAGTATGCGGGCGATCGTTTGACCATCCTTCCCGGCGGCGGCATCACTACAGCAAATCGCGACGCGGTCGCGGCGGCGCTAGGCGTCTCCGAGCTCCATGGCACCAAGATCGTGCCGCTGGAGGTATAACCCGTGGCGCTGGTATTTGACGTTCAGCAGGCGAGCGGCAAGCCCGACGATAATCGTCGCCCTGGTACCGCGTGCCCCTTTTGCGACATGGAGGGGCTCGCCAATATCATCCAGCGCGATGGTGACTGCATCTGGCTCGAGAATAAGTTCAAGACCTTGCGGGCCACCCGTCAGACCGTATTGATCGAGTCGGCCAATCACGACGCCGACCTGGTGACCTATGAACCGGATGAGCTGCATCATGTGATGCGGTTTGCCCTGGGCTGCTGGCAGCAGATGATCGATTCCCAACAGTACCGCAGTGTGCTCATGTACAAGAACAAAGGCCCGCTTTCGGGCGGCAGCCTCGTCCATCCGCATATGCAGATTGTGGGTCTGGAGCGGGAGGACGGTTATGCAGCACTAGCCCCCGCCAACTTCGAAGGCATCGATGTTTGGCGACACGGGAGGGTCGCGGTCAACATCTCAACCGAGCCGATCATGGGATTCTTTGAGGTCAACGTCTCGGCTCCACAGGGAATCGCCGCCAGCGACGACGCCCGCGACCAAGCCGAAGCGGACCTGTTTGCCGATGCGATTCAGGTGGCCCTGCGCTATATCCTGCACGAGCACCACGGCGGCCGCGCAGAGTCATACAACTTGTTCTTCTATCACTTGGGCGGTCGGACCATTGCCAAGGCGCTGCCACGTTGGGTGGTATCGCCCTACTTTGTGGGCTATCGTTTGGCCCAGGTCAACGCCGAGACCACGCTCGATATCGATGCTGAGCGCCTACGCGCGCATCTGGAAACGCTCGTATAGCAAGGCTAACGCCCGCGCAATGCGGACAGTCTAGCGTGCCATCGCGTCGCGCCCGGCCTTGACCCGCTTGCGCTGTTTGGCGCGCTCCTCGCCGGTCAGGCGCTCAAAGAGATGCCCGATAATCGAGGCCAGCACCTGCTGAAACAGCGTGCCACACATGACGGGGAACACGACTTCGCCCGGAAAGTACTGCGTGGCGATGACGGCGCCCGAAGAGATGTTACGCATGCCGCAGGTAAAGCACATGGTAGTCGTCTCGCTATACGGCAGATGCAGCGCACGGGCGACCAGAAAACCGACGACAAAGCCGCTGATGGCGAAGACCAAAATAAAGAGGGCGACTTCCAAGCGCTCAACATTCATGTGCAGCACGTACTCGCTCATGGCGGTGGAGTTGGACGCGATGACACCCATCATCATGAACTTGCAGGCGGGCGAAAGCGCGGGGGAGAGTTTCTCATGACCCCAGCCGCGCGTGAGTTCGTTAATGACGATACCGAGCACGGCGGGGATGGCGATCATAAAGGCCATGTCCTGCATCATGCTCGGCACATCGATCGAGACGGTGGCACCCAGCAAGAGCTTCAGCGTGAGCGGAATCGTCACAGGCGAGATAACCGAGGACGTCAGGATAATGGTGAGCGCGAGCGGGCCGTTGCCGCCGAACATGCTAATCCACATAAAGGCAGTGACTGCCACGGGTACGCTGTACTCGAGCACGATGCCGCAGACAAGGTTGGGGTTGGAGCCAAAGAACAGCGATCCCATGGCATAAGCTGCGATAGGGATAAGCACCGCCGAGACGAGCAACGCCAAGACCAGGTGCAGCGGACGGCGGAACACCTCGGCTACCTGGTGGAAGGTGTTGCTGAGCGCGCCTTGGAACGTCATAAAGGCGAAGAGAGCGGGAACGATGGGCTTAAGTACGCCGATCTGCTGGGGAAAGAGCACACCGAGCGCCACGCAAATCGGAACGATGACCTGCATGTGCCCCGCGAGAAACTTGCCCAGTCCAACCCATTGCTTCATATACTCTTGTGACTCCCTTTGCTCGTGAATCCGTTTTGAATGGATATGCTAGACGCTCGCATGCGTCCGTGCGTCAGAAACGCTCGAATATTTCGAGGCGATTACCGGCATCGTTTCCCGAAACCGCGGCGTACTGCGGCGTTTTGCGTCCGTACTGCACGGTATAATAAATCCGTTCAACAGATCTGCCTGCCGAAGCGGGCATACACAGAGGACTCATCGCTATGAACCGTGAGAGGTATCGCGGCGACCTGCCCCTATCGGGGGTGGGCGCCTATGTCATCGCTTAAGACGACGCATCGCTGGGCGGTCGCTCAGCAAAACCCCGAGCTCGAAAAGGAGCTTTCGGCTGGCCTGGGCATACCCGGGCTGGTGGCGCGCATTATGGTTGCGCACGGCATTACATCCATCGAGGAAGGCCAGCTGTTTTTGACGCCTTCGCTCGATCGCGACTGGGCTGACCCACTCATTATCCCGGGCATGTCGGTCGTTGCCGACCGTGTCGAGCGCGCTATTCGCAACCACGAGCACATCGCGGTCTTTGGCGATTTTGACGTTGACGGTATTACGTCGACCTGCCTGTTGACCGAGGCGCTGCGCACGTTTGGCGCCGATGTCACGCCGTTTATTCCGCATCGCTTTGACGAGGGCTACGGTCTTTCGCGAGCGGCGCTCGACCGCGTTAACGAGCTCGCTCGCCCCCAGCTGATCGTGACCGTCGATAACGGCATTGCCGCCAAGGAAGAGGTCTCCTATCTGGAGAGCCTGGGAATCGATTTGGTGGTCACGGACCATCATGAGCCCTCCGACCAGGTGCCGCAGGGCGTGCCCCTGACCGACCCTAAGCTCGAGGACGAGGGTCCTTCGCGTGAGCTTGCCGGCGCCGGCGTGGCGCTCAAGCTGGTACAGGTCTTGGGCGAGCGCCTGGGCAAGCCGTCGTATTGGCGCTCGCTGATCGAGGTCGCGGCGCTGGGTACCGTGTCCGACATGATGCCGCTGACGCCCGAGAACCGCGCGCTAGTCGCCGAGGGCATCCAGCAGATGCGCGTGACCGCCCGCCCCGGCTATATCGCGCTGGCCGCGCTCGCCAAGGCCGACCTCTCTAGCATTACGGCCGATGGCCTGTCGTTTTCGCTCATCCCCCGCTTAAACGCCGCCGGCCGCATGGCTGATCCCAAGCTGGCGCTCGACCTGCTGCTTGCCCGCGATCCTATCGAGGCAAGCGCGCTGGCGGCCGAGCTCGAGGAAATCAATCGCCAACGCCGCGAGATCGAGGCCGAGCTTACGCGCGATGCCATGGCAAAGGTCGAGGAGACCTATGATGGCGGTCGCGCAATCGTCGTGGGTGGCGAGGGCTGGCACGAGGGCGTCAAGGGTATCGTGGCGAGCCGTCTGACCAACCGTTATCACGTGCCGGCGCTGCTGTTCTCGATCGAAGACGGTATCGCTCGCGGTTCGGGTCGCTCGGTGGGCAAAGTCAACCTGTTCGACGCCGTAGAACGCTGCTCCGATCTGCTGATTCGTCGCGGCGGGCATGCCGGTGCGGTGGGCGTGACCATCGAGGCATCCAAGCTCGACGAGTTCCGTCGTCGCCTTTCCGCCGTGCTATCGGAGCTTCCCGCCGAGGACTTTGAGGACACTGACGAGGTTGCCGCCACCGTTGATCTCTCCGAGTTAAATATCGAGACCATCGAGCAGATTTCCCGTCTTGAGCCGTTTGGCCAAGGCAATAAGGTGCCGCTTCTGGCCGCCGAGGGCGTGACGATGTGCGATCGCGCCGTGGTGGGCAAAACCGGCGAGCACATGCGCTTCGTGGCGACCGATGGTGCTGCGAGTGTGCCGGCCATTATGTTCCGCGTGCCGCAGATCGATAAGCTCATCAATTGCGCCAGCGCCGTCGACTTGGTGTTCGAGGCCGTGGCCGAGCATTGGCAAGGTCGCGTAAAGCCCAAGCTCATGATCAAGGATGTCTTGGTCCGCGATGCCACGGCGCCCAGCGTTGACGACCCGGCATGTGAGCTTCGCCGCGGCGTGGAGCCTGCGGACGCCGGTCTTCGTCTGGAGTCCCGCAAGCGCCAAACGCTCGCCCAGCTTTCCTATACCGAGCTGACGCGCTCGCTTATCCATAGCTTTATCGGCTCGAACCAGCCGCATCGCGCGCAGGTCGAGGCACTCGACGCGCTCGCAGACCACCAGAGCGTTTTGGCCGTTATGGGGACGGGGCGTGGCAAGTCGCTCATCTTCCATGTGCACGCCGCGCGCGAGGCGGTCCTTCGCGGGCGTGCGAGCATCTTTGTCTATCCGCTGCGTGCGCTCGTTGCCGACCAGGCCTACCACCTCTCATCGACGATGGCCGCGCTCGGCATTGGCGTGGGCGTGTTGACCGGCGAGACCGTGGAGGCGGCGCGCGATGACGTGTTTGCCGGCCTGGCTTCGGGCCGCACCGGCATCGTGCTCACGACGCCTGAGTTCCTGTCTATTCACCGCGACCGCTTTGCGCGCTCGGGGCGTATCGGGT
Source organism: Collinsella sp. (assembly GCA_048168905.1). Classification (GTDB taxonomy): domain Bacteria; phylum Actinomycetota; class Coriobacteriia; order Coriobacteriales; family Coriobacteriaceae; genus Collinsella. The sequence goes on from DBEXMY010000153.1 coordinate 12,335, forward strand.
TTGTCGTTATCGATGAGGCGCATCATGCCGGTCTTGCCAAGGGCGGCGACCGCAGCGCCTATCTCGACATGCCCGATATCCTCAAGGCCCTGGGCGATCCGGTCGTTATGGCGGCGACGGCCACCGCGACGGCTCCGGTTGTTGCGGAGCTTGCCCGTATGCTGCCGATTACCCGTACGGTGGTCGACGAGACGGTGCGCGAGAACTTGCAGCTCGAGGATGACCGAGACCTTGCGAGCCGCGAGAACCGCCTGGTGTCAATCGTGGCGACGGGGGAGAAGACCGTCATCTACGTCAACTCGCGCGATCAGTCCGTGGCGCTTGCTAAGACGCTACGCAAGCGGGTACCCGATTGCGCGACCCGCATCGCGTTCTATAACGCGGGGCTTGCGCGCTCCGATCGTCGCCGCGTGGAGGAAGCATTCCGAGACGGAAGCCTCAGCTGCATCGTTTCGACCTCTGCCTTTGGTGAGGGCGTCAACCTGCC
>DBEXMY010000154.1:0-10860 GCA_048168905.1 Collinsella sp.
GGAGACGCGCTCCTAGCGCCCGCACATGGGACAAATGCATCAGAAGTGTTTGTCCTGCATCTTACATATTTGTCGATAAAAAAGCCGAGGCCTCGTGTTGAGACCTCGGCTTTTTGCATGGGGCGACAGCATTCGATGAAGCCGTCGCGCCAGCGCCTAAGCTACGCCGTCGCGAGCGAGCTCCTCTGCCAGGGCTTCTGCCGGCATAGCCATAATCGCGTCGAGCTCGGTGTCAACCTCGGGGATGTGCTTAACCTTCAGCTTGCGCACCAGGTTACCGCGACACATCACGTGTATCGGCTCACGCAGAGCGCACAGGTCATCCAGAGGGCTCTCGCGCGTCACCAAAATGTCGGCCGCCTTGCCGCACTCGATCGTACCGGTCTCGTCACCCAAGCCCAGTAGCTCAGCATTGACCTGCGTGGCCGTGTGCAGTGCAAAGGCATTGCTCGCTTTGACGTACTTGGCAAAGTAGGCCACCTCGCGCCACATGTCGTACTGCGTCACGAACGGGCAGCTTGAGTCCGTGCCCAGGCCCACCTTAACGCCAGCTTCCAGGGCGGCACGGGCGCTCTCGATAATGCCCGAGCACACAATGTCGCCGTTCTTCTTTTGCGTATCGGTCGAATGGGTCTTTTCCGGATCGAGCAACACAAACGGCAGCGCCGGACTGATCGTGCAGGTCACGCTCGGTGCGCGTCCCTCGAACTGCGTACCCACGGCGCCTCGATACAGCTCCAGAATCTCGGGGGTCATCGGAGCGCCGTGCTCAATCGTGTCAACGCCGGCCTCAAGCGCGGCCTTCACACCCTCGGTGCTCTCGACATGAGCCATGACCGGCAGGCCGACCTCGTGCGCCGCCTTGCACGCCGCCGCGGCGACATCGACCGGCATGCGCAGCACGCCCGGCTCGCCTACTTCGGTCGCGTCGAACACGCCGCCCGTCACGAACAGCTTGATGACGTCGGCGCCGCGCGCATACAGGTCGCGCACCTGCTGGGCCGCCTCATCGGGCGTATTGGCCACCTGCGCAAAGAGGCCCGCACCGTGGCCACCCGGCACCGTGACACCCGTTCCTGGTGCCACCAGACGCGGACCCTGATACTTACCGGCGTCGATGGCGTTGCGCACGGCGATGTCGGCAAACAGCGGGTCGCCCGCGCCGCGCACCGTGGTCACGCCGCTTGCCAGCTGCTGTTGGGCGCTGCCTTTGAGGATGTGGCGGACGATGGCGCGGCCCACCGGATTATCGAGCTTCTTCATCAGCGCGCCCGCATCGCCCGCCGAGACCGGTTTGCCCGAACCGCACAGATGCACATGCATATTGATGAGGCCCGGCATGAGGTACGCGCCGGCCAGGTCGATAACCTCGGCACCTGCAGGTGCTTGCGCCACGGCGCTCGGACCAATCCAGGTGATGACACCGCGCTCAACGGCCACGGCCATATCGGGCTGTGGCTCCATATGCTCCGAGCCATCCAGAACGGTCGCATTGATAAACAACGTGGGACGATCGGCAGTCGCCATATCGAGCTCCTCCCTCACGATTAACTTGAACATTTGTCCATTATCGCCCAGCGCGGCAGGGTTGCTGCGGACATATCGGCTAACGGAGGGACGAGAGAGATGTGAGGGCAAACGGAGACAGCACGGCAATGCTCCGGTCGTTCCAGCAAAACGTCTCGATCTGTAACAGGTAGACCATCTCTAACCTTCCAAATGTTACAGATCGAGATCTTTCGGCACCGCGTCCAACCTTTATCTCAATCTGTAACAGTTGCGTCGAATTATGGCCTGTAGAAGTTACAGATTGAGATATTCTCCACCCCTGTCGTCAAACGTCTAGATCTGTAACAAGTAGACGGGTTTTCGGCCTCTAGATGTTACAGATCGAGATCTTTTAGCGGCAGCCAACCTTCTGTCTCAATCTGTAACAGCTACGAGGCCAAACGGCTCCTTGTTGTTACAGATCGAGACAAACTCGGCAGGAACAACCACATCCGCGTCAGTTGCACCCCTTAGCGCCCATACCACTGCCGTCTCCATTCCTCAGCCAAATCGGCCCGCTGTGGAATTCCCGCCAGTCTCATCTTTTCAGCCAGCTTCCCCGGATTCTTGAGCTCATCAAACGTAAACCGAAGCACCTTGTGTCCGAGCATCGTCAGATGAGACTCTCGCTGACGTTCTGCCACGAATGGGTCGACCGACTCCCGATCCCCACCATCCTGCAGGGCATACTTTCCCTTCCCGTCCAGCTCGCCAATCACGCACATCCCGTCCTCGAGCCTCCAGAAATAGTCGACTCGAAATACCTGATTCGGATCGAGCGGGTCGCGAAACTCCACCTGCAGCTCCGGAACCGGAAAGCCGTACGCAATAAAGAATGCCCGAAAACGAGACTCGCCGCCGTTTTCGGACAGCCCGTCCGCATACGACGCAATCACCTGCGCTCTGCGATACCCGCGCTTGCCTTCACAATCCATTCGAAGCCGCTCACAAAAGTCATCGCGCGATACGCCCTTTGCTCGCAACGCAGAATCGGCAATCGCCAAGCCATACGAAAACGGCGCGCGCAACAGGCAATCCTCTACCGTGCGCCAAAACGGCGTCACCCGCACGCCGTCGACTTGTTCAAGCGCACACGCCGCCCGCGGACGCAACAGCCGGCATCCTGCACTCAGCGGCACCGAGCAACCTGTCTTAACAAGATATCGTGGCCCGAGCAGGTCATTCGGCACCTCCAGACCCCACAAAAGCGCCGCGTCATAACCCCAAAACGCCCAATCGGAATGAAACTCCGCAAGCCCTTTGATGGTCCGCAGTGCTCGCTCCGCCGGTGTCAACGCATCCCAATCATGTTGAAAACAGAACAGATACGACTCGGGCTCCGCAATATCATCGGTTCCCACATGACGCCGCAGCCACATGAGATCGGCATTGTCGTGCGTCACAAGCAGCACGCCTTGTTCAGCCGCCTCCGTGAGCCTGGCAAGCATCCTATTCCGCGCCAAGGTGTTCCGTGTCGCCTGCTTATGTTTAAGAACGGTATTAGACACTTCTATCACCACCACATCGGACAAATGGACCATTGTCACCGTTGCCACTGTCGACAAACGTCTCGATCTGTAACAGGAAGACAGTCTTTGAGCCTCTAGTTGTTGTTACAGATCGAGATTTTCAGTCGCGCGTCCAACCTTTGTCTCAATCTGTAACAGTTAGACCGATTTTTTGTCCCTAAACGTTACAGATCGAGACATAAAGGCAGAAGGCAAGGCAGGCGACAACAGCCCGCCCCCTATTCCCACTCCTGCTCGTAGATATTGAGCGACTTCACGTACCGCCCCTGAGCGCCCATGATGTCGCGGACCAGGCGCAAAAAGAAGCTGATGCACGAGGTGTCGAAACCGTCCTCTAGGTCCTCGGGATGCACTGCGCCCGGCCCGTCGACCGCCGTGTCGCTCAGGCGCGCGATGTCATACAGGTAGAGCTGCCCCGCCGTCAGCCAGACATCGTCGACGCACGCGAGTCGCACCGCAATCGCGCCATCGTTCCAGTGCTCCTTTTGCACGATATGTGGGTCGTAGACGTCAAAGCGACGGTCGGTGCGCGTGTCCTTCAGCACGACCATGCCAGTCGCGGGATCCTTGTCCAAAATGCCAAAGCGCGAGAAATACTGCGTGTCACACACCTGTTTAAGTCGCCCGAGCGAAGCAGGAGAAATTGACGCTGGCGGCTCATCCACATACAGCTCTAACAGCGTCTTGCCGTGGTAATAAGGGCGCTCAAACAACAGCCAATCGGTAAACGCCATGTTGTAGGCCATGATTTCGTTTTGAGAAGGTTCCTCGCAATAGCTGAGCCACGGATCGACGATAATCTCGAACTGCTCGCGCGCCGGCTCCAGGAATTGAAACTTCCGCAGCATCCAAAAGTGAGCCATGTCGGCAATATCGTTGCCGACGGCTTCGGCCAGCTGTGCTCGGTCAAAAACTTGGTCAGTCATGGCATCCTCCTCAAACTGATGAACCTCAATTTGAGCTTACGAGGAGGGCGAGCAGCCACTGTCAGCGCGGGCAAAATAGGCCTTCGACTGCAAACCAGATGCTAACCAAACACTTGACGGGACACTTGACCGAATGAGCGCACCGCAAAGAAACCGCAGGTAGACATAGACAGCCAACCCGCCCTTTTGAGCCAGATGCCCGCAGCCACCACAGAAACAACAGGTGACCACAGCCCAAGAAGTCGACAAACGAACAGGCGCCCCGCGAAGAGTGTCCCCAACGACTAGACAAAAAAGAACGTCCCCAATGACTAGTCGTTGGGGACGTTCTTGAATGACTACCTTACAGCTCCAGCGCCTCGGCGACTTCGGCTGCGCAGGCCAGGGCATCGGCCATGGCACTCACCACGAGAGAGCTGCCGTTACGGGCATCACCCGCCACATACACCGGTGCGGCATCCGCGGCGACACCCTCCGTACGAGCCGCGAGGTGCGAACCCTCGGCAGCCATCACCGGCAGCGGACGACCAGCGGTGGCAACAGGCACGCTCACCGCATCGAACACGCCGTGCTCGGGACCCGTAAAGCCGCAGGCGATGAGCACCAGCTGCGCCGACACCTCGTGCTCGGAGCCCGCGATGCGCTCGGGCTTTCCCGCCGACCAGTCCAGATCGACCACGCGCAGACCCGCAGCCGCGCCTTTCCTGTCCAGCAGCACCTCGAGCGTATCCACGCCCCAGGCACGCATCTCGCCACCCATCGCAGCGATAGCCTCCTGCTGGCCGTAGTCGGTCTTCTTAACGTTGGGCCACTGCGGCCAGGGGTTGCTCGCCGCGCGCTTATCGGGCGCAGCCGGCAAGAACTCAAACTGGCGCACGCTGCGCGCGCCCTGACGCACGGCGGTACCCACGCAGTCGTTGCCGGTATCGCCGCCGCCAATGACCACGACGTCCAGGCCGCGCGCGTTCACCGCGGGCTCGCCGCCTTCGAGCACCGAGACGGTCGAGGCCGTCAGGTAGTCCACGGCATACACCACGCCCGGAGCGTCCACGTTCGCAGCCGAAAGACCGCGCGGGGCACGAGCACCAGCAGCCACCACAACGGCGTCAAAGCCATCGAGCTTGGCCGCCACCACAGGATCCGTCACATCGGCGCTCAGCTCAAACACAATGCCCAGCTCGCGCATGAGCGCCACGCGACGCTCGACCACGGACTTCTCGAGCTTCATGTTGGGAATGCCGTACATGAGCAGGCCGCCCGGGCGGTCGTCACGCTCAAACACCGTCACGCGGGCGCCACGACGCGCAAGCTCCCATGCTGCCACCAGGCCAGCAGGACCGGAGCCCACCACGGCAACCGTGGGTGCGCCCTCCCCTGCCGGCTCAAAGCGATACGGACCGCCATTTGCCCATTCATGATCGCTAATCGCGCGCTCGTTATCGTGAATCGTCGTGGGCTGGCCGTCAACCGAACCCAGGTTGCACGCGGCCTCGCACAGCGCCGGGCACACGCGACTCGTGAACTCGGGCATGGGCGAGGTGAGCGACAGACGCTCGGCAGCCTCGTCCCAGCGGCCACGATACACCAGCTCATTCCACTCGGGAATCAAGTTATGCAGCGGGCAACCGCTCGGGCGCGCCTTGCCAAAGCTCGCGCCCATCTGACAAAACGCCACGCCGCACATCATGCAGCGGCTCGCCTGGGCGCGACGTGCGTCTTCATCGAGCTCCACGTACAGCAAATCGAAATCGCGGCTGCGCTCCTCCACGGGGCGAAGCTCGTGGGTCACGCGATCGATATCAAGAAAAGCACCGGGCTTACCCATGGCACTTACGCCTCCTTCTTGGTCGAAGCAACAGAGCTGGCAGCCACGGACGCAGTGCCCGCAGCACCGCCCGCGGCATCAAAGCGAGCGACATCCGCGGCACTCGCGCGACCGGTCACAATGTCAAACGCCAGCTCCTCAGCCTGCGCATGCGTCTTGCCCACGGCCTCGCCCGCGGCGACAATCGCCAGCACGCGCTCGTACTCGGTCGGAATGACTTTCACAAAGTGCTTGCTCATCGTCTCAAAGCTGTAGAGCAGCTTGATGCCGCGCGGACTCTGTGTCGCGTCCACGTGCTCCTGGATGAGCTCGCGAATCTGCGCCAGCTCGCCGGCCGTCGGGGCCTTGAGCTCCACGCTCTCGTGGTTCACGCGGGCATCGAGCGTGCCGTACTGGTCAAAGACGTAGGCCACGCCACCCGTCATGCCGGCGGCGAAGTTCTGCCCGACCTCGCCCAGGATGAGTGCCAGACCGCCCGTCATGTACTCGCAGCCATGGTTGCCGCAGCCCTCGACCACCACGGTGGCACCGGAGTTGCGTACGGCAAAACGCTGGCCGGCAAGACCGTTAATGAAGCCGCGGCCGCTCGTAGCACCAAAGAACGCAACGTTGCCCACGATGATGTTCTCGTCGAACTTGTAGGTCGCATGCGGGTTGGGGCGCACCGACACCTCGCCGCCCGAAAGGCCCTTGCCAAAGTAGTCGTTGGCGTCGCCGCACACGTTGAGCGTAATGCCGCGCGGCAGGAAGGCGCCAAAGCTCTGACCGGCCGAACCATCGCAATCGATGGTGATAGAGCCGGCGGGCAGGCCCTCGGGATGCGCCTTGGTCACCGCGTTGCCCAAGATGGTGCCCACACAGCGGTTGACGTTGGCGATATCGGCGCGGAAGCGAATTGGACGCAGATGCGCACGGGCGTCGGCCGTATAGGGCACAAACAACGTAGAGTCGAGCGTCTTGTCGAGCTCGCTGTCCGCGGCCATCTGCGGCAGGAAGTGGCGACCGTCGGCGCCCGGAATATGGGCACCGAACTCGCAGGTCGCGCTCGCCAGCACCGGCGACAGATCGAGCAGATTTGCCTTGCGGTTACCCGGGACCTCGATCTGGCGCAAGCATTCGGGGTGGCCGACCATCTCGTCGACGGTGCGGAAGCCCAGGCTCGCCATGACCTCGCGCAGCTGCTCGGCAACAAAGAGCATAAAGTGCTCGACGTGCTCAGGCTTGCCGCGGAAGCCGCGACGCAGGCGGCAGTTTTGCGTAGCGATGCCGGCCGGGCAGGTGTCCTGCTGGCAGTCGCGCTGCATGAGGCAGCCCATGGAGATGAGCGGCATGGTCGCAAAGCCAAACTCCTCGGCGCCCAGCAGGCAGGCGACGGCAACATCGGTGCCGTCCATGAGCTTGCCGTCGGCCTCGAGCACCACGCGCGAGCGCAGGCCGTTTTGCAGCAGCGTCTGCTGGGCCTCGGCAAGGCCAAGCTCCAGCGGCAGGCCCGCATGCCAGATAGAGTCGCGCGCAGCGGCACCCGAGCCGCCATTGTGGCCGCTGATCAAGATCTTGTCGGCAGCACCCTTGGCCACACCGGTGGCGATGGTACCGACGCCGGCCTCGCTGACCAGCTTGACCGACACGCGCGCGCCGGGGTTGGCATTCTTAAGGTCAAAGATCAGCTCTGCCAGGTCCTCGATAGAGTAAATATCGTGGTGCGGCGGAGGCGAGATCAGGCCGATGCCGGGCGTGGACTGACGGACCTCGGCGATCCAGGGGTAGACCTTCTTGCCGGGCAGGTGGCCACCCTCGCCGGGCTTGGCGCCCTGGGCCATCTTAATCTGAATCTCGAAGGCGCTGCACAGGTAGCGGCTCGTCACGCCAAAGCGCGCGCTTGCCACCTGCTTGATGGCGGAGTTCTTGGAGTCGCCGTTAGCCAGCGGGGTCTCGCGACGCGGATCCTCACCGCCCTCGCCCGAGTTGGAACGGCCGTGCAGGCGGTTCATGGCGATGGCCATGCACTCGTGTGCCTCTTTGCTGATGGAGCCATACGACATGGCGCCGGTGTTAAAGCGGCGGACGATGTTGAGCGCGAGCTCGACCTCGTCGAGTGCCACCGGAGTGCGACCGTTGGCATTAAAGTCGAGCAAGTCGCGCAGGCGCACGGCCCGGCCGGTGCGGTGCAGGAGGGCGCTGTACTCCTTAAAGGTGTCGTAGCTGTCCTCACGGCAGGCGGTCTGCAGCAAGTAGACAGTCTGCGGATCGATGAGGTGATCCTCGCCGCCGAGCGGGCGCCACTTGGTCAGGCCCAACGTGGGCAGCTGATCGGGAGCCGGGCTCTTAAGGATAGCGAGCGCGGCGTCATAGCGCTCATTTTGCTCGCGTTCGACGTCCTCGACACCCATACCGCCCACACGGCTCACCGTGCCGGCGAAGTACGCGTTGACGAACTCCGGCGTAAAGCCAACGGCCTCGAAGATCTGCGCGGAGTGGTAGCTCTGCACCGTGGAGATGCCCATCTTGGACATGATGGAGACGATGCCCGCCGTCGCGGCCTTGTTGTAGTTGGCGATGCCCTGCTCGGCTGTCACGTCCAGATCGCCGTGCGCCGCCAAGTCGCGAATGCACGCATGCGCGTTGTACGGATAAATGCCGCTCGCGGAGTAGCCCACCAGCGCCGCAAAGTCGTGCGGGGACACGGCGTCGCCGCACTCCACCACGATGTCGGCAAAGGTACGCACGCCGGCGCGAATCAGGTGGTTGTGCACGCAGCCCACGGCGAGCAGCGACGGCACAGGGACCTCGCCCGCCGCAGCACGGTCGCTCAGCACCACGATGTTCACGCCATCGCGAACCGCAGCCTCAACGTCCTCGGCAAGCTGCTTGAGCGCAGCCTGCAGCGCGCCCTCGCCGGCATCACGGCGGTACACGGCACGGAAACGGCGGGTCTTAAAGCCCACGCGGTCGATGGCGCAGATGCGGTCAAACTCCTCCTCGCTCAGCAGCGGGCGCTCCAGGCGCACCAGCTGGCAGGCCGTACGGGAGTCCTCGAGCAGGTTGCCGTGGTTGCCCAGGTAGAGCGTGGTCGAGGTGACCATATGCTCGCGCAGGGCGTCGATGGGCGGGTTCGTGACCTGAGCGAACAGCTGATAGAAGTAGTCAAAGAACGAACGCGTCTTCTTGGACAGGCAGGCCAGCGGCGCATCGATGCCCATCGAGGCGAGCGGCGCCTTGCCCTGCTGGGCCATGGGACGCACGACCTCGTCAACATCATCCCAGTGATACCCGAGCTTAGCCATGCGCACGGCGGCGGGTACCTCGGCGTCCTCGGCGGGCGTTGCCGCGGCGGGCTTGTCGAGCACGTCGACGGTCAGCGTCTCCTCGGCAATCCAATCACGGTAGGGCTTTTCCTTGGCGTAACGGGCGCGCAGCTCGTCGTTGTAGATGACGCGGCCGCGGGCAAAGTCGACCTCGAGCATCTGGCCCGGCCCCAGACAGCCGCTCGTCAGGATGTTCTCGGGGCTTACCTCGATGGTGCCCACCTCGCTTGCCAGCATAAAGCGACCGTCGCGCGTCACGTAGTAGCGGGCGGGACGCAGGCCGTTACGGTCGAGAGCGGCACCCAGCGTGCGACCGTCGGTAAAGGCGATGGCGGCAGGGCCATCCCACGGCTCCATGAGCATGGACTGGTAGGCGTCGTAGGCGCGGCGCTCCTCACTCAGGCTGTCGTTGTGGTCCCACGGCTCGGGCAGCAACATGGACGCGGCACGCGTGAGCGGGCGACCGTTCATGACCAGGAACTCGAGCACGTTGTCCAGAATCGCGGAGTCGGAACCCTCGCGGTTGATGATGGGCATCACGCGCTCAAGATCGTGCTGCAGCACGGGGCTGTACAGGTTGGGTTCGCGGGCGCGGATCCAGTTGACGTTGCCCTTGAGGGTGTTGATCTCGCCGTTGTGGATGATAAAGCGGTTGGGGTGCGCGCGCTCCCAGCTGGGCGTGGTGTTGGTGGAGTAGCGCGAGTGGACGAGCGCTACGGCCGTCTTGACGGCGGCGTCGTTGAGGTCGATGAAGAAGCGGCGCATCTGCGTGGCGACCAGCATGCCCTTGTACACGATAGTGCGCGAGCTCATGGAGCACACATAGAAGATCTTGTCGCGCAGGGCAAACTCGGTGTCGGCCTTCTTTTCGATGGTGCGGCGGCACACGTACAGGCGACGCTCGAAGGCATCGCCGGCGGGTGTGTCGTCCGGACGGCCCAGGAAGGCCTGCAGGATAGTGGGCATGCAGGCACGGGCCGTCTCGCCCAGGTCGTGCGGGTCGACCGGCACCTCGCGCCAAAAGAGCAGCGGCACGCCGGCCTCGGCGCAACCCTCCTCAAACACGCGGCGGGCATCCTCTACGCCCTTGTCGTCCTGCGGGAAGAACAGCATGGCCACGCCATAGTCGCCCTCTGCCGGCAGAATCTGGCCGCACTTTTGAGCCTCTTTACGGAAAAAGTGATGCGGAACCTGGAACAGGATGCCAGCGCCGTCGCCGGTGTTCTTCTCGAGTCCGGTGCCGCCGCGGTGCTCCAAGTTGACCAGAATGGACAGTGCGTCGTCCAGAATCTGGTGATGGCGCTCGCCGTTGATATCGGCAAGCGCGCCGATGCCACATGCATCGTGGTCGAATTCGGGGCGATAAAGGCCCTGCTGCTGAGCGGAATCTGCCTGCATCGCGATCCTCCCCTTGGTGTTAGACAGTCAGTTGAATAGGCATACTAGGAGCATCACCGGCCCGTTGTGTTTCCCGCCCGTTTCGAAACAATCGCGTAACGCACGCCCTACGAGTGGACACCGCCGACCTCAAGGACGGCAACAAGGGCCCCAAGTTCGACCTGTAAGCTCACCGCTTCAAACATCTCAATCTGTAACAGTAAGACCCAATTTCCATCCCCAGTTGTTACAGATCAAGACATTTCGGCAATCCCCTTTCACCTTCCCATTCAAATACAACAATTTTGTTAGTCGTGGGTAACTTTTGAGTCTAAAACGGGTATCCTTTG
>DBEXMY010000155.1:0-9347 GCA_048168905.1 Collinsella sp.
GCAAATGCGCTGGTCAACGGACGGGCGCTCGTTATCGAGGGCGGCAATATCGCATACTCCCCCATCACCACGACAACGGCCGCATGGCCAGCAAAGGAGGTCGACACCATGAGGGTGGCAACGACGTACGACAACGGCAACATCTTTATGCACTTTGGCCGCAGCGAGCAGTTCAAGATCTACGACATCCAAGATGGCAAGGTGCTCAACGAGCAGGTCGTAGGCACCGGTGGCACCGGCCACGGCGCCTTGGCGGGCCTGCTTGCCAACGGTGGCGTTGACACGCTCATTTGCGGCGGTATCGGCGGCGGCGCTATCAACGCGCTTGCCCAAGCCGGCATCACGGTCTATGCGGGCGCCCAGGGCAGCTGCGATGCCTGCGTCGAGGCCCTCATTGCCGGCACGCTCGCACAGAACGGCGAGGCCACCTGCGACTGCCATGGACATGATCACGAGCACATCCACGAGCATGGCGAGTCCTGCGGCTGACACGGTCACCACGACCATGACGGGCACGAAGGCTGCGGCTGCCACTAGCGGCAAGCACCTCGTCGAGAACGCGCTTCCACGCGTGCGACAACCAGCGAACAAACGGCGAAGGCCGCCTGGAATACCATCCAGGCGGCCTTCGCCATACACGACTCAACTAGTCGTTACTTCTTGTTGCGCATCTGCGCTTCCATCTGGCGCAGCAGGTCCATATCGGACTTGGGGCCGCCCGTTCCCAGGCCGCCCATGCCGCCCAGCCCCATGGCATCCAGACCGGGAATATTGGGCATGCGCATCTTTTTGCCCTTCTTACCCTTCTTGCCCTTCTTGCCGCCGGCCTGCGCCTGATTGGCCATCGTGCGCATGCGGCCCATCATCTTATTCATCTCGCCCCACTGCTTCATAAGGCTATTGACCTCGGTGGGGGTCACGCCGGCGCCCTTGGCACTGCGGGCACGGCGCTGGCCGTTGATGATGGAGGGGCGAAGGCGTTCCTCCTTGGTCATCGACATGATGATGGCCTCGTTCTTATCGAAGATACCTTCGTCCAGGTTACCACCCATCTGGTTAAGCGCACGCTGGCCACCGGGGAGCATGCCCAGAATGCCCTTCATGCCGCCCATCTTCTTGACGGCCTTCATCTGGTCGAGCATGTCGTTCATGGTAAAGCCCTCGCGCAGCATGCGCTCGGCGGCCTCGAGCTGCTCGGCGTCGGCCGCCTCCTGGGCCTTCTCGATAATGCCGACAACGTCGCCCATACCCAGAATGCGCTTGGCCATACGATCGGGGTAGAACGGCTCCAGCGAATCGGGCTTCTCGCCCATGCTCACAAACTTGATGGGCTTGCCGGTCACCTGGCGCACGGAAAGCGCGCCGCCGCCACGGGCGTCGCCGTCGAGCTTAGAGATAATCACGCCGTCAAAGTCGGTGCGCTCGGCGAAGGTCGAGACGACGTTGACGATATCCTGACCGGTCATGGCATCGACGACCATCAGCACCTGATCGGGCTTGACGGCCTTCTTGATGTCCACGGCCTCCTGCATCATCTGCTCATCGATCTGAAGACGTCCGGCGGTATCGACGATGACCACGTCGCGCAGGTGGTCGACGGCCTCCTGGATGGCGCCCTTGGCGATATCGACCGGGTGCGCACCGTCGCCGCGGAAGACCGGTACGCCGATCTCGCCACCGAGCGTGGCCAGCTGGTCGGCAGCAGCGGGACGGTAGACGTCGCACGCGGCGAGCAACGGCGAGCGGCCCTGCTTCTTGAGCAGGTAGGCCAGCTTCACGGCAGCCGTGGTCTTACCGGAGCCCTGCAGACCCACAAGCATGATGACATTGGGAATGCGGTTGCTAAAGACGAGCTTGCTCTCGGTTGAGCCAAGCATCTCGGTGAGCTCGTCGAGCACGATCTTGACGACGTTTTGCGCCGGTGACAGCGACTCCATGACCTCGGCGGTCATGCAGCGCTCCTTGGTCTTGGCGACGAACTCCTTGACGACCTTAAAGTTGACGTCGGCCTCGAGCAGCGCCATGCGAATATCGCGCATGGCCGAAGTAATATCGGCCTCGGTCAGCTTGCCCTTGCCGCGCAGGCGGTCAAATGTGTCGTTGAGGCGATCGCTCAGGGAATCAAACACTAGTCACTCCTTAATTGGACTCGCCCACCAGGGCGCGGCAGAAATCTTTGGCATTGAACTCCTGCAGATCATCGACCTGCTCGCCCACGCCCACGCGCAGGATCGGGAGCTTGAGTTTCTCGGCCACGGCCATGGCGATACCGCCCTTAGCCGTGCCGTCGAGCTTAGTCATGATAATACCGTCCAGGCCCAGCGCCTCGTTAAACTCGAGCGCCTGGTTCAGACCGTTTTGGCCCGTCGCGGCGTCGATCACAAGCACGACCGAAACCGGCATGGGACCGGCGGCCATATTGGCGGCGCGCTTACGGGTCACATTGACCACCTTGGCAAGCTCGCGCATGAGCTCAGGGCTCGTGTGCAGACGGCCGGCGGTATCGATAAGCACCAGGTCGCTGCCGCGCTTGTCGGCCTCGTCGAGCACGTCGTAGCAAACACTTGCCGGGTCGGAGCCGCGGTCGCGCTTGATAACCGGTACGCCGGCACGCTGCCCCCACACATCGAGCTGCTCGATGGCGGCGGCGCGGAAGGTGTCGGCCGAACCGATCACCACGTTCTTGCCGCGGGCGGCCATGGCGCTCGCGATCTTACCGACCGTCGTGGTCTTGCCGGCACCGTTAATGCCCACAAACAGCACGCAGCTCGGCGTATCGGAAAACGGATCGCGCTCGATGGGCACAAAGTGCTGCTCGAGCTGCTCGGCCAGGGCACGGCGAAGCTGCGGAGCGGTCTTGAGGTTCTTCTTGGCCGCGGCATCGCGTAGGTCATCGGAGACCTGAATGGCGACCTCGGCACCCATGTCACCCATAACGAGGGTGTCCTCCAAGTCCTCCCAAAAATCCTCGTCGACCTCGCCGCCAAAGTAAAAGACCTCGTTGAGGGCCTCGCGGCTGCGCTCAAGTCCGCGCGAGAGTGCGTCAAAGAATCCCATTATGCATTCACGACCTTCCCGGTTTCGCGATCGAGTTTTTGCGAGACGACGCGACTGACGCCGTCGGCTTGCATCGAGACGCCATAGAGGACGTCAGCGTCCTCCATAGTACGGCGCTGATGCGAGATGACCAAGAGCTGCGTATCGGAACGCAGTACATCAAGGGCGCCGATGAGCTTGGACAAGTTGGCGTCGTCGAGCGCCGCCTCGACCTCGTCCAGCACATAGAACGGCACCGTACGCGTGCGGTACACGGCAAAGAGCAGGGCGAGCGCCGTCAGGCTCTTCTCGCCACCCGACATGAGCATCATCTTGGTGATGCGCTTGCCGCGCGGCTGCGCCACGACCTCGATACCCGTATCAGCCGGGTGCTCGGGGTCGGTCATCTCCAGATGCGCCTGTCCACCCGGGAAGAGCATAGCGAAGATCTCGCGGAAGTTCGCGTCGACCTTCTCAAGCGTCACCAGGAAGGCCTTCCGCATCTTGCGATCAATGGCCACCGTGATCTTGGTGAGCGCCTTGCGCGCGCTCTCCAGATCGGCCAGCTGCTCCTCGATATAGTCGGCGCGGCGCTTGAGCTGCTCGTACTCCTCCATGGCAACTTGGTTAACGGGACCAAGGTTGTTGATCTGGCGCACAAGCTGGTTGAGCTCGCGCTCGGCGGCGTCGCGGTCGGTGGGCGCGGGAAGCATGAGCGCTTCCTCGAGTACCGTGGTGCCATCGGCGGTGATGGCCTTGATGGCCGCCTCCACCTGCACCTCGAGCTTGCCGCGTGCGACCTTGAACTCGTTTTGCGTGGCAGAGGCGGTATCGACTCGTTCCTTAGCGCGGGCAACCTCTGCCTTGGCATCCTCGATGGTCTTCTTGAGCGAAGCGGAGTCCGCCTCCTCCAGAGAGGCCTGGTCACGCAGGCGCGCTGCCCAATCCGACGCGCGTTCCAACAGGGCAGAATAGCGTTCGTGCATGGGATCGACGCGCAGGCGCAGCAGCTCGAGCGAGCGCGAGGCCTGGCGTGTTCCGCGGATACGACGGTCGATGCCCTCAAGACGATGCTCCAGGTCGGGCACGCGGCCCTTCAGCGAACGCAGGCGTTCACTCGTCTGGGCTAGGCGAACCTTGGCGTCGGCGAGCTTGCCGGCAGCCTCGGAATCGTCACGGCGAACGCGGTCGAGTTCGTCGTTGGCCTCGGCAATCTGCAAGCCCAGATCGCTTGCCTGCGCACGGGCCTCGTCACGCGAACGGGTGAGCTCGTCCACGCGCGGGCGCGCGGCGCGAACGGCCTCGGCAGCCTGCTCACGGCACTTGGAGATACGCACGCGCTCGACCTCGGCATTGTTGGCGCTTTGCTCCAGACGGCCGATCTCGGACAACAGGGAGCGGCGCTCACCCTCAAGGCGGGCAATCTCACCGGCGGCATCGCCCTCAGCGGCACGCGCTTCCTCAACGGCCGCATTGGCCTCGACGACCTGATCCGACACATGCTCAAACACAGCGGCCAAATCGGGCTCAAGCCCCTCCAGCTCGCGAATGCGACGCTTACGCTCCAGAGCACCCGACGCCTCGCCGGCATCGAGGCCCACACGCACCAGGCCGCCGCAGGCGACGCGGGCGCCATCGGGGGTCACGTAAGTCACGCCGTCAACGACCGGCGCCGAAAGCGCGGCAGAAAGATCGTCCACTACGTAATAGCCGCCGAGCAGCGCCTCGACGACGGGTCCGTAGCCTGCGCGCACGGACAGACGATCAACCAGGCGGGTACCGGCAGCGCCCTCAGCGGCGGTAGAGCCGCTCACGCCGCGCGCCACCAGCAGTGCCTCGCCCGAGGCCTTCTTTTGGTCCAGAGCCGCACGACCGGCACGCTCAAGCGTGGCGGCGTCATCAAACAGCAGCGCATCGATATCGCCGGCGAGCAATTGCTCAACCAGGCCCTCAAGCTCGCGCGGGGCTTCGAGCACGTCACCCAGGCGGCCCGAAACATCATCGCCCAGCGCACCCACCAGACGGCTCACGAGCGGCGAGCTGTCGGCCATGCGGGCATCGAGTTTCTTTTGGCTGGCAAGCTCCGAGCGCACCTCGGACAGCTTGTTGCGCGCCTCACTCTCACGATTACGCAAGTCCTTCAGGGCTGCACGGGCGACCTCGGTGGCCTCACGCGCATCGGCCTGGGCCTGGCGCGCTTCCTCAAGAGCGCCCTCAAGCTCCTCGGCGCGGTCGCGACGGCTCTCGAGCGAGGCCATGACCTCCTCGAGCTGCTCGTCGATCTGCTCCAGGCGCGAGGCATACATGTTGTCCTCGACCTCGGCATTGCTCAAGGAATCCTTCACCTTGGCGAGCTCGAGCGCGGCGTTATCGGCTACGCGCTGCACATCGCGTTGCTCGCGCGTGAGCTGCGATATCTGATTGTCGAGCGCCACGCGCCGCTCGTGGAGCTCGGCGGCGGCAGGACCGGCGGCGTCAACGTCCTCCTGGGCCTGCATGTGCGCGCCGGTCACTTCCTCAAGCTGCGCACGCGCGTCCTCGAGCTCCTCGACCACGCGACGTCGCTGATGTTCGGAGCTCGAGATCTGCCCGCGCATGTCGGACAGGCGCGACACCATGTTGTGGCCCTTTTCCTCGAGCAGGCGCATGTCGGAGTTAATGCGGCCGACCACATCTTGCATATGGCGGCGCTGCTCGCCCAGGTCGCCCACAAACAAGCCTTTTTCCTCGAGCATGACCTGGAGCTTCTCGAGCTCGCGCTCCTTTTCGCCCATGCGGTACTGCGCAAGCTCCAGCTCGGCGGCACCTTCCTTGGAGCGGCTCTCCAGATCGTTCCACTGCGACTGCAGCGAACGCAGCTCGTCGACGGCCAGCATCTGCGTAAGCTCGTTCGCGCGAGAGGACAGCTCTTTGTACTTGCGTGCGCGATCGACCTGACGCTCCAGCGGTCGCAGCTGACGGGCGATTTCCTTATTGATGTCGCGGGCACGCGTCAGGTGCTCGTCCATCGACTTAATCTTTTTGAGCGCGCGCTCCTTGCGGCGCTTGTGCTTGGAGATGCCGGCGGCCTCCTCGATGAGGGCGCGACGCTCCTCGGGGCGGCTCTGCAAAATGGCGTCGAGCTTGCCCTGGCTGATGATGGAATGCGTATCCTTGCCCAGGCCCGAATCGTGCAGGATGTCCTGAATGTCCATCAGGCGGCACGGACTCGAGTTGATGAGGTACTCGCTTTCGCCCGAGCGATACATACGACGGGTGATGGCAACCTCGTCAAAATCGACGGGCAGCATATGGTCCGAGTTATCGAGCACCAGCGTGACCTCGGCGACACCCACCGGCTTGCGAGCCGACGAGCCCGAGAAGATGACATCCTCCATGGCCTGGCCGCGCAGCTGCTTGGCGCTCTGCTCGCCCAGAACCCACAGAATCGAGTCAGAGATGTTCGATTTTCCCGAGCCGTTGGGACCGACGATGACGGTCAGGCCCGGCTCAAACGTCATATGGGCGCGGTCGGCAAACGACTTGAACCCTTTGAGCGTGAGGGACTTGAGATACACGGTTCCTCGCTTACACGTGCTTCTTGTTCAGAATCACGCCGTTGGTGGTGTAACCCATGCGGTCGAGCGCTTCGAGCGCGGCGGCTCCCTCGGCTTCCTTCTTTGAGGAGCCGGAGCCGCGACCCTGACGAATACCATCGATCAACACCACGGCGGTAAAGGTGGGCGCATGCGCCGGGCCCTCGGAGCCAACGAGCTTATACGCTGGGGGCTCGTGACCGTCGGCCTGCACGCACTCCTGCAAAAACGACTTGGGGTTCGCAGGATGCTCGGCACGCTCGGAAGCCAAATGCGGCTTAAGCGTACGGTGAATGAACTCCGCCGCCGCATCCCAGCCGGCATCCAGGTACAGCGCACCCACGAGCGACTCGTAGACGTTCTCGAGGGCCGAATGCAGGCCGCGCGCACCGGTACCGGTCTCAGAGGCACCAAAGATGATGATGTCGTCGATGCCCAGCTCGTGAGAAACCTCGGACAGCGTAGCGCCCGAGACAAGCGACACCTTCAGGCGCGTGAGCTTGCCCTCGTCAAACTCCGGATAGGACTCAAACAGGGAGCGTGCGACCACAGCGCCCAAAATGGAATCGCCCAAGAACTCAAGGCGCTCATAGCTGGCAGAAACCGGCTGTCCCTCGACTGCCGAGGGATGCGTAAGGGCCGCGCGCAGCAGCACCTTATTGTTGAACTCGTGGCCCAGGATTTCCTGGGCGCGCGTAAGTCGGTCCGATAAAGCCAAGACTTAGGCCTCCTTGGCAGCTTCGATAGCGTCGACGGCGTCGGCGACAGAGTTGAGCGAGAGCAGGGTCTCGTCATCGATCTCGAGGTTGAACTCGTCCTCGATAGCCGTAACCAGCTGCAGGCGCTCGAGCGAGTTGGCATCGAGGTCGTCAAAGGTGGTCTCCTCGCTAATTTCGGCAACATCGACGCCCAGAACGTCAGCAGCGACCTCGGCGATCTTGTCGAAGATTTCGGAGCGGTCCATAGCGCTTCCTCTCATAGTGCATGAATACAAAAAGAATGGTACCGCCCGGGCGGTACCAAGACACGGTTCTGATTCTACCCCACGGCGTGCACCGCGAAGCACATAACAGCGCTCTAACTCGCTCTTATAAAACGATACCATCCATAGAGTTGGCGACATTCTCGACCAGCCCGGCGCGCACGGCTTCGGCCGCCGCGAGCGTACCGTTTTTGACAGCCTCGACTGAGGTGGCACCATGGCCGATCAGGACCACGCCGCGCAGGCCCAGAAGAATCGCGCCGCCCTTGGCGTCGCCAGAGAGCTTGGCCTTAATCTCGCGCATCTGCTTTTTAATGAGCAGCGCGGCGATCTTGGTGCCGAGCGAGGCCATAAAGGCGCCCTTGAGCTCCTGCAGCAAAAACTTGGCAGCGCCCTCAGTGGCCTTGAGCGCAATATTGCCCGACATGCCATCGGCAACGATGACATCGAAGTTACCTGAGGTGAGGTCGGTGCCCTCGCAGTTACCAACAAAGCCGGGAACGGCGGCTTTCATGGCCGGGAAGCAGGCCTTGGTAAAGTTGGAGCCCTTCTCGTCCTCGGTGCCGTTGGCAAGCAGGCCCACGCGGGGATGCTCGATGCCCAGGACGACGCGAGCATAGGCGCTACCCATCTGAGCAAAACGCACATTGTCATCGACCTCGACATCGGGGTTGGCGCCCATGTCGCACAGCACCGTCAGACCGCCGGCGCGATTGGGCAGCGCATTGGTCAGACAGGGGCGCACCGGCTGCTTCTTGCCTTCGGCCTGATACCTAAACGGCGTCACGTAGGCGGTGGCAGCGGCGGTCATGGCACCGGTCGAGCCGGCGGAGAAGAACGCATCCGCGTTGCCCTTCTTAATGGCGCGGCAAGAAAGCACGATCGACGACTTACGCTTGGTCATCACGGCGCGAATGGGATCGTCATCCATGGCGATAACGTCAGGTGCCTCAAGGGCCTCAACACGTGCATGGGAAGCTGCAAAGGGATTGACGATTTCGGCGGGGCCAGCTGCCAAGACCTCGATATCGGGATCGGCGGCAAGCGCAGCCTCGATACCATCGAGAACAACCTGAGGTTTCTCGTCTCCGCCCACAACGTCTACACAAACGCGAACGTTACTCATATACATGCTCCTTATACAAAAATGGCCGACTCACTGAGCCGGCCATTGTGGTTCCATTTGGAACGGCATCGCATCCAGAGTATACCGTTACTCGGTAACGATAACCTCGCGGTCCTTGTAGAAACCGCAGCTGGGGCACACGTGGTGCGGAAGCTTGACAGCGCCGCAACGGGGGCACGTGGACTGAGCCGCAGCCGAGATCTTCATGTTGGCGGAACGACGGGTGTGAGTGCGGATACGACCCTGCTTTTGTTTAGGTACGGGCATAGTGACCTTCCTTATGAACTATCCAGTGTGGCGATTACGCGCAAGTAGCGATACTACCACAGTTTTACTCATCGAGCTTGAGATTCTTCAATGCTGCAAATGGATTTTCCGTGGCAGCGGCCCATTCTGCCTCTGCCTGGGCGGCGCAATCGCATTGCTCGACGTTGAGATTGCAACCGCAGGTGGGGCACAGACCACGGCAATCGGGCTTGCAGAGCACCACAAACGGCGTGTCCATAACGACCGCGTCATTGATGGGCTCACCCAGATCGACGATGCGGTCCTCACCCAGGAGCTCGTAGCCGTCCTCGTAGGCCTCGGGATCCTCGGGCTCCTCAAAGAGGTAGAACTCCTCGATCTC